>JAUYDU010000134.1 GCA_030691665.1 Chloroflexota bacterium | reverse complement strand
GGACTCCTTGTCCACCTCACCGTACATCTCCGTCACTGCCGATGTCTTGCCAATGAGGGCCTTTACCTCTGGCGTGAGTAAGGGTTTTGTCTGTCGTACCATGCTTCCATCCTCTCTTTCTTGATATCGCTTGGACTACAGAGGTTAGCTTCCTCTCACAGAGCGGAACAACCGTGTCCGCGTCTTCTACCCGCTACTCCTGCTTCTCAACATGGTTACTTGGTCTTCCTTCCGTCCCAGATGTTGTCGCGGCGGTAGTTCTGGTCTCGGGTGACCTGGGGCGGGTTGAAGCCCTTGTAGTAGGTCCACCAGCCGTACTCGTCGCCCGTTATCGGCCCGAAGACCATGGCGCTGTCGTCCAGCACCATCTTGACCATCTGCTGGACGATGACCTTGCGCTTCTGGAAGTCCTGCTCGGCGCTCTGCTTGGCGAAGAGCGCGTCGAGCGCGGGGTTCCTGTAGTTGGCCCAGTCCCGGGAGCCGCCTTTCATGAAGTAGCCGCCGAACACCTCGTCCGGGTCTCCTGTGTTGATCAGGTAGGTCTGCTCGGCGACCTCATAGGTGTGGTCTACCATCATCTGGTCCAACACCTCGCCCACCACGGTCAAGCTCTCCTCAATCCCCACCTTCTTCATGTCCGCCGCGAAGAACTCCGACGCGGGGCGCGGCAGCGCCTGGATGATGCCCTTGAGCTTGAGCGGGTTGCTAGCGGTGTACCCTGCCTGCGCGAGGAGGTCGCGGGCCTTCTGCCGGTCCTGCTCCTTGGTCGCGGGGTTCCAGCCAGGGAGCTTCCAGATGTCCTCGGGCGTGTTCAGGGTAACGCCCGCGTACTCCATGCCCACCAGCCACTTGAAGCTCGACCCACGGAACATCAGGCCTGTAATGCCCCTGCCGAAGTAGATGGTATCGTTCCAGGCCGTTCGGTCTGTAGCCAGGTCTATCGCCTTCCGAACGCGCACGTCGGCAGTGGGGCCGCTCCCGTTGTTCATGGTGAGGGTGGCCAGCCAGTTATGGGGCTCCGAGGCAAAGTACATCTTGCCCTGCTTCACCATGCGGTCAATCCCATCCAGGGCGTCCCGGCTGAACCTGAGGTAGGCGTAGTCTACCTGGCCCGCTATCAATGCGGGGCCCACGGCGGGATCGTTCAGGATTATCTGCTGTAGCTCGTCCAGGTAGGGAAGCCCGGGTTTGAAGTAGTTGGGGTTGGGCTTGAATATCTGAAGGCTTCCGGGAAATTGCCGGTCCAGGATGTAGGGGCCCGTGCCGGACGGCTTCAGCTTCATCGCCACCGCGTCAAGGCCCGGTTCGATGATGCCGGCGTAGTCGCTGGCGATGAACTCCGGGAAGGCTGGCGCAGGCTGCTTCAGGTACACCTTCACCGTGTACTTGTCCGGCGCCTCGATGCGGTCCACGTACACCTTGATGGTGCCGGTGCGGGGCGACTGGAAGCCGTCTATCAGCCCCTGCCACTTCTCCAGGTTGTACTTGATGACGGCGGCGTCCAAGACCGTCCCGCTCTGGAACTTGATGCCCTGACGGATTTTGAACGTGTGCACCTTGGCGTCGGGGCTTATCTCCCAGCTCTCGCAGAGCTCACACTCGATGATATTGGTGTGGTAGCGGTACCAGAGGAGGTTGTTGGTGACCAGCGCGGTGGAGATAATCTCCTCCAGGGATGCCGTGCGGCCCGGGTCCCAGGAGACGGGGTCGCGCCTCACCTTCTGCCTGAGCAAGCCACCCCGGACCGGCTTCACCTCCGGTATGGGCGTGGCGGTGGGTGTCGGGGTGGGCGTGGCCGTCGGCGTCGGCCTGGGTGTGGGGGTAGCCGTAGGGGCAGGAGTAGGCGTGCGGGTAGGGGTAGGCGTGGGCAGAGGGGTCTCGCCCGGCTTCAGCGTGGGGGTAGGGGTGGGTGTAGGAGCCGGGGTCGCCGTCGGCGTCGCCGTCGGGACAGCTACCTTCGTAGGTGTTGAAGTTGGAGTAGGCGTCGCCGTCGGCGCTGGGGTCGGCGTCGGCGTGGCCGCCGGCCCGCATGCTATGGCCAGGAAGAGGGCCACCAGCAGGGAAAGCAGCATCATACCACTGAGCGGAACACGCAGTTGCTTCATCGTAGCCTCCTTCTATTCATTGGGTGACCGGAACGACCACTTTCAAGACGAGGAATCGGCTTGTTGCACGTACAGCACGCGGTCCAGGTGGGTGGAAAACCTGAACAGCCAGCCGCGCTCGCTGTACATCGTCTCGCCGCCGTTGCTGAGGGAGTTGCTCACCATCTCCTAGTCCATCGCGTCTTGTTCCAAAGGGCGCCTTGCGGGCCAAGCAAAGGTAGGCCAGCATGGGTGGGATCACGCGCTTCCTGAACATGGTCTTCTTGGCAAGCTCCTCGTCCCAGTAGCGCGGATCCCAGTCGGGTAGGGCCTGGTGAAGGCGGCGGAGGTATTCCTCATCAACGGCGTGCCACCCCTCCACCACCTCGCCCGCTTTGTCTATCAGGGCCTTTATCTCCGGGGTCAAGACGGACTCTGGCATACATCTTCTCGTCTTTACCAGTCTTATGGCAGGATCGGGCTCGCCTTTACCGGCCGCGCAGCTTGGGGTCCCACACGTCCCGCAGCGCGTCGCCGACGGCGTTGAAGGCGAAGACCAGCACCACGATGGCCAGCCCGGGGAAGATCGCCGTCCACGGCGCGGTCAGCGCTATCTCCTGCGCGTTGCCGCTGAGCATCTGACCCCACGACGGCGCCGGCGGTGGCACGCCCAGCCCCAGGAAGCTGAGCGACGCTTCCGTGAGTATGGCCGCGCCCAGCAGCGTGGACGCGACTATGAGATATGAGGCCATGACGTTGGGCAGCAGGTGCCGGAACATGATGCGCGCGTGGCTGGCGCCTATGGCCCGCGCCGCGTCTACGTACATCATCGCCTTCACCTGGAGCGTGGCGCCGCGCATGACCCGCGCCGTGCGGGGCGCGTAGACCACCGTCAGCGCTATGACCACCTTGTCCAGCCCCGCACCAAACACCGCCATCAGAGCAAGGGCCAGGATGAGGGCCGGGAAGGCCAGCATTATCTCGATGAGCCGCTGCATCGCCACGTCCACCCAGCGGCCAAAGTAGCCGCTGACCACCCCAGCCACGAGCCCTATGGTGGTGCCCACGGCGATGGCGCCAAAGGAGACGATTATCGCCACGCGGCTGCCCCAAACGATGCGGCTGTACATGTCGCGGCCCAGGTTGTCGGTGCCTAACCAGTGGACGGACCTAGGTCCCTTGAGCACCGCGTCGAAGTCGGCATCCAGGGGGTCGTGTGTGGCGAACACACCCGGCACAACGGCCATCGCCACTATCAGGAGCACGACGATAAGGCCCACGCCGCCCAGCGGCTTGCGACGGATGAACGTCAGCGTCTGCTTGAGAAGCTCTCCCAGGACGCGGCCCACCCTCGCGACGGCCTGCGGCCTGGCGACTTCCTGGACCGAACGGCCCATCATCTGGTCCCCTCCTGTTCCCACTATTTATAGCTGATGCGTGGGTCCAGCCACCCGTACAGCAGGTCCACGAACAGGTTCACAAAGATGAACATAGTCACAAGCCAGAAGATAAGCCCCTGCACCATTACGAAGTCTTTCACCCTCACACTCTGGTAGAAGAGTTGGCCCAGCCCAGGCACGGAGAAGACGTTTTCCAGCACCACTGTGCCGCCCAGGCTGGTGGCAAAGTAGACGCTCATGAGGGTGACCACCGGTATGAGGGAGTTCCTGAGAGCGTGGCGCAGGAAGACCACCCACTCCCCCAGCCCTTTGGCGCGGGCGGTGCGCACATAGTCCTCCTTCAGCACCTCCAGCATGCTCGAGCGCGTCATCCGCGCGACGCGGGCAAAGTCGTGGCTGGCCAGGGCCAGCGCTGGCCAGATGAGCTGCTTCACATTGCGAAGCGGTTCCTCCCAGAGCGGGTAGTAACCGATGGGCGGGTTCCAGTGGAAGTAGCGGGCCCCCAGCACAATCACCATCAGCCCTATCCAGAAGGTAGGTATCGCCAGGAACAGGATGGCGAACCCCCGCAGGATGTAGTCCGGCCACTTGTCCTGCTTGATGGCTGAGATGATGCCGATGGGCAGGCCGACGACAAAGCCAAAGAAGATGCCCATAAAGGCTATCTGTAGGGTGATGGGCAGGCGCATTATCACCTCTTTGAAGACGTCCCGCCCCGTCCACAGCGAGGTGCCGAAGTTGCCCGTGACCACGTGCCCCAGCCAGCTAAAGTACTGCACGTACATCGGGCGGTCCAGCCCCAGCTCCTTGCGCAGCACCTCCAGGTTGTATGGCATCAGGATGCCTTCGCCGCTCGTCCCCTGGAGGATGAGGGAAGCCACATCGCCGGGCAGCACGTTTATCACCAGGAAGACAAGGGTGGTTGCGCCCCAGATGGTCGGGATTGCCAGGAGGAGTCTTCGGGCTACGTAAGCTGCCATGGGCTCCCCTCCACCACATCGTGCTTGCCCTTGGAAAGGGCCATATGATAACCCATCCCTGCTTGGGATACAAGAGGCATTACGCTCAAGGCGTCTGCCGCCCCGGGCGACAGGTGGCCCACTGGTCGGAACCCAACATCTGAAGGAGGTGTTGGCCTGGTCACCGGGAGTCTGCTAACTTTGCTACTTGACCTTGCGGCCGTCCCAGATGTTGTCGCGGCGGTAGTTCTGGTCCCTGGTCGCCTGAGGCGGGTTGAAGCCCTTGAAGTAGGACCGCCAGGCGTACTCGTGGCCCCTCTCCAGTGCGAAGATCATGGCGCTGTCGTCCATCAGCATCTTGGCCATCTGCTGGACGATGGCCTTGCGCTTGCCAAAGTCGGGCTCTGCGCTCTGCTGGGCGAACAGCTCGTTGAACTTGGGGTTCTTGTAGTCGGTCCAAGCGCGCGCGCCGCCCTCAATGAAGTAGCCCCCGAACAGCTCGTCTGGATCTGAGGTCACAAGCAGGTAGGACTGCGTGGAGATATCGTACTTGTGTTCCTGCAACAGCTGGTCGCTTACCTCGCCTTTCACGCTGATGGACGCCTGTATGCCCACCTTTTTCAGGTCGACAGCGACGAACTACGCCTTGGGGTCGGGCAGGGTCTGCACCGAGAGCGTGAGCTTGAGCGGGTTGGTGGTCCCGTAGCCGGCTTCGGCCAGGAGGTCGCGCGCCTTCTGCCGGTCCTGCTCCTTGGTGGCGGGGTTCCAGCCAGGGAGCTTCCAGATGTCATCGGGCGTCTTCAGCGTGACACCGCCGTACTCCAGGCCCTCTAGCCACGTGCTTAAGCCTTCGCCTCGGAACACAAGCCCAGGCAGGCCCTTGCCATAGAGGGTGGCCTCGTTGAAGGCCTTCCTGTCCAGTGCCAGGTCAAGGGCTTTTCGCACACGCACGTTACTGGTGGGTCCGCTGCCGTTGTTCACGGTGATGCCAGCCATTCTGTTGTGAGGCTGCACCGAGAAGAACATCTTGCCCTGCGAGACGAGCTGCTCTATCCCTGTCAGAGTGTCCGGAGGAAAGCCGGTGAAGTATGAGTAGTCTATCTGGCCTGCAATCAGGGCAGGACCCAACGCAGGGTTTGAGAGCACTATCTGCTGCAGCTCGTCCAGGTAGGGCAGCCCAGGCTTCCAGTAGTTGGGGTTCGGCTTGAAGACCATGAGGCTGCCGGCGAACTGCCGGTCCAGGATGTAGGCCCCAGTGCCGGAGGGCGCCTTCTTCAGCGCCACTGCATCCAGGCCAGGCTCGATGATGCCCGCGTAGTCGCTGGCGATGAGCTGCTGAAAGGCCGGGGCGGGGCGCTTGAGGTATACCTTCACCGTGTACTTGTCCGGCGCCTCGACCGAGTCGCCCGTTAGAAACAGTTGATATTCCAGAGCTCCTGCCCACCCTGGCAGCCTTCCTAAAGTCCGCCGGTCTAGCCATTCCCGCTGGGGCCGGCCAATGAGCCACTCCTCGCAGCCCTCCACAAACCCACCCTCTGTGCCCATTTCAAGTCGCAGTGGGCCTGGATCATGGCCGCCCGGCTCGGGCTGGAGGGAAAGAGGTTCCAGACCGGACCCGAACAGCGGGGATTCCCGGGCTCCGCCGGTGTCGAGCAACGGGTCGTTGTGGACGCCCGAAAAGGCGGGAGCCAGCTTCGGGGGCCCCCGGGTCACCCCCCTGGGTCGGGCGGAGGGGCGCCTTTTCTATAAGCCCCTGTACAAAGGGGAAACGGGCTTTGGGCCAGCTTCATAGATGGTTTGTTTTTATAGTTCTTATAGGACGGTCGAAAGGAGGCGACGCGGTGACCATCGTCAGAGGTTACATCAACAGGTTTGAGGAGGCGGCCCGGCTGGCCTTCGCCGAGGCCCAGGCCGGCGACATGAAACCGGAGGCGGCGGCCCTTTTCGCCACCACGCTGGACCCGGGCATGACCCGGGGTGAGGTGGAGAAGCTGGTGGGCGCGGCGGTCAGGTCTGCCTACGGCAAGGGACATGAGTGGGAGGTCGAGAAGTGGTGGCAAGTCCCAGTGCCGTTGCCCCGCTACGAGCTCAGGGACGTGCCCTGCCTGGTAGTGGAAGGC
>JAUYDU010000117.1 GCA_030691665.1 Chloroflexota bacterium | reverse complement strand
GTTTCACCGTCCCGTCCCCACCGCTGTCGGCGTTCATGGAGACGCCAAGCGGGCGCTGGACCCGCACAGAACCACAGGCCGCGGCAGCCCGGGATGCGGAGGTCCGCCGCCGGTTCCGCTCCTTGGCCAACTACGTGAAGGCGGTCTTGGACGCCACTGAGAGCGGCATCATCAAAGCTGACGAGGCTCTGTTGCCGTACCTCCTCTTGCCCGAGGGGGACACCGTGTACCAGAGGGCGAGCCGCCAGCTCGAGAGAGGCGTAGAGGTGAGCCTGGCGCAGGCCCTGATGGCGCCGGACGCCTTGGGGACGCAGCCATGAACGAGCAGGACATCATCGTCGCTCTCCGCCACCACCACCGGCCGCCAGCGTGGATGTTCTTCTCGGTCCTGGCACTACGGCAGTCTGCTTCTGGCTGTAGGGCGCTGCAATGAGCGTCAAAGCACTGGCTTGGGCCTGGGCACAGGACGTGCCAACGGCCACCAAAATCACCCTCATGGCCCTCGCGGACCACGCGGATGACGATGGCGTCTGCTGGCCGGGGATGAAGGGCGTCGCCGCCAAGTGCGGAATTCACCCCCGCAGCGCCCAGCGCCACATCTCCAAGCTGATCTCGTTGGGCCTCGTACAGTCGATTCCACGTCTTAGGCCTGATGGCTCTCGAACGTCCAACTTTTTCATCCTCAATATGTCCCCCGCGGGTGTCAAACTTGACACGGAGGTGGTGACAGAATTAGCACCACCCCACGGCGCCAGCGCCATGACCCCCACGGCGCCAGCGCCGTCACCCCACGGCGCCAGTGTCACCCCTAGAACCGTAATAGAACCATCATTAGAACCGTCAGAAGAAAAGGGCTTCGCCCCGCCGCTTCCGCTTTTGGAGAAGAGGATGCGGGAGGCAGACTCCAACAGGACGAAGGTGGCTGTCCTGGTTGAGTTTGTTCGGGCGCATGCTCCGGGCTACGCCGGATCGGACTTAGGGGGTCGCGCCGCCGGCTTCCTGCGGAACCTACACGGCGATGGCGCTCGTGCGTTAGCTCTGCTACTGCGGGCGCTGGTACAAAGGCCCGATGGGGACTTGTTCGATTACGCGCAAGGGATGGCTAGGAAGGAGGCAAAGCGTGGAGAGCCTGGGGAGCATCCTGCGTCGCATAGTGGGACGGACTTCGACTTCGGAGGGCTCCCGGACACCGGGCTTCGACCTCCAGGAGTACGAGCGAGAGAGGACATGCCCCCACGGGCAGAAAGTCCGCCTGCACCGCTCGACCCAAAGCTGGCCGTGGGAGGAGGAGAATCCGTGCCGCGAGTGCAGGCGGGAGAGGGTCAAGGGGCGCCTCTATGATGCGTCGGGGGTCCCGGACCTCTACTGGCCTGGCGGTAAGACGCCGGCGACGTTCGAGAGGTTCGACCTGGCCCTAAACCCGCAGATGGAGCGCCCCTTGAGGCTTGCTCAGGAGTACTGCGAGGACGAGGCGCCCCCCTGGCTGGTCCTGGTAGGCTCGCCAGGCAACGGTAAGACGCACCTTGCAAAGGCAATCGCCATCACCTTCCTGGAGCGTTTGGCCAGGGTGCGGCTCTGGGTGGTGCCGGAGTTCCTAGACAGGTTGAAGGCGACTTTTGCTCCCGACTCCGAGAGGGACTTCGAGCAGGAGATGGCGGATCTGGCCTATTTGCCCAACCTGGTGGTGATGGACGACTACGGCAGCCAGAGTCAGACCCCATGGGCCAACGAGAGGCTGTACCTGGTGCTGAACATGCGGTACGAGAGGCGTTTGAGGACGGTGATCACGTGCAACGAGCCGCGGGCGCTGGCCAGGGATGGGCGCATCCGGTCCAGGCTCTACGACGGGCGGCTCTGCCAGCTGGTGCATTGCAAGGGGATAGATGTCCGTCCGAAGCTAAGGGAGGTGCGCTGATGAGCCTCAACGTGCGAGAAGAACTCCACCGTATCATAGATCAACTGCTGGACTCCAAGGATCCCAACGAGGAGTACCGGCTGCGCGAGCAACTCCGGCTCCTCCTGGAGTACTCGAGCGCGACCAAGGGGAGCAACGCCCTGGTGCGCCCTCCCAACGTGAACATGATGGGGGGCGGTATGGGACTAAACGCCTACGTCAATCCCCAGCTAGTCCCGATGCCTGGCCAACTCGTGGGCGCTGAGGGATTCTTGGTGCGCCTGGGGGCGCTACTGGATAGGGCCTTCCCAATAATCGCGGAGAGAGGAGTTGGACATGATGGACCCGGATCTGACCTTCAGGATGGCGACGCACAGGGGCGACCTGGTGGTGACCTGGAAGGCGGGAACCATCAGGATAGACGGGAACTTAACGACGGAGGTGGAGCGGCTGAAACTCCAGGAGTGGCTGGGGCGCCACCGCCTGACGGCGAAAGGGGACCTGTCATCACAGGCGGTGGTGGAGACGACCCCGCTGACGGCCAAGGCCGCCATGGAGGACTTGGTGGGGCGTGAGGTGGGCGAGGCGGGCTGGTTGGTCTACGGGGTGGACAAGAAGGGCAAGGCCCGCATTCTCGGCCAGCGGGCGGTGAAGCTGGACGAGTTCAAGGAAGTCGTCAAGGCCCCTCGGCCGCAAGGAGGCTAATGTGCCCCCTCTCGATCCCGTGGTGGTGCGGGGTGGTCAGACCGGCCGCCTCTACCGGATTCTGACATACGTTCCGCCGTCAAACAGCCCGTACGAGGGCGGTGGGCCCCACGGCACTATCCAGGCGCTGGACGGGCTGGGGCGAGTGGTAGGCGAGACCTGATGGACCGCCGAGAGGCCGGAGTTTCCGGCCTGTGACCAGCTCTGGGGTATCGCCCTCATGGCCCAGGTGGAGGAGGCGCAGTTTCTTACTATGTTGCCCTGGCAGTGGGCGCCCTTCACGCTACGGGGGGCAGCCTGAGTCGAACGCGGTAACGGAGACAAGCCATGCCCAGTGACATGGAGATCCTCACGCGGGCCTACGGCCGGGAGCGCGACCCGCGCACCAAGGAGCGTGTGGGCCGGCTGGGCTGGGCCTCGGTGCAGGTCGGCGCCAGCCGCTCGGACATCCGCAGGCTCTTGGATGATGGGTTTATCCAGAAGAAGCTGGACACCGAGCGTCTGACGACCTACCTCTTGACCGACAAAGGGAGGGGCATTGTGGCAATCGCCGCGATGGAGCACGAGAAGATGCGGATTCCGGCCAGCGTCGTCCTGGACGCCATGGACCTGGTGGTCGGGTTCGAGGACTTGAAGGCCGCCATCGCCATCGCCGTGGAGGCGAGGCGCAGGACCCACTTCCTGCTTGAGGGTCCGCCAGCGTGTTCCAAATCCGTTTTACTCGAGGGCGTGCGGGCCGCCGTGCCTGACGCCTTCACCGCCTTCGGCAGCCGCACATCGGCGGCTGGTCTTGCCGATGCGTTGTTCGAGTTCCAGCCCAGCGTGCTCTTGTTGGACGAGTGCGACAAGATGCGGCAAGACTCCTATGCTGTGCTGCTGGGGCTGATGGAGAAGGGCGA
>JAUYDU010000540.1 GCA_030691665.1 Chloroflexota bacterium | reverse complement strand
GCCGTGGGAGTGCATGTCCACCACCGTGTCGGCCACGGCCTGGTACTCCACGCGGGCGCCGGTGACCTCCTGCTCAGGCACGGCCAGGTGGTAGGCGTCATCGCGCCACACCACGGCGGCGTAGGCCTCAACGGAGGGGCGCTCCTTCGCCATTGCCAGGAAGGCGTGCCAGTGCAGTTCCAGCGGCTTCCCCTGGGGGAACACCACGGACTCCACCAATGGCGCCAGCCCGCGTACTCGCGCCTCGGCCACCTGGACCGTGGCCCGCAGCAGGGGCGCGCCTCCCGGCCCCAGCTTCTCGGCACACACAAAGAGGCCGTTGGCGGCCATGACGTAGTCGTAGGCCCGGCCGCTCTCGCCGCGCAGGCCGTCAGGGTGGTTTATCAGATAGCCGACTATGCCATTCACTGCGTCTCCCCTACTGGCGCGACCTCCTCCACGAGGCAGAAGGGGGCCAGGTCACCCAGGGGGTAGCGGCGCTTCCCGTCCAGCTCATCCCAGAGGGTGGCCAGGTCCTTGGGATGGCTCATGGAGCGCCCGTGGATGTGCGCGGCCTCCGTGAAGAAGGAGGTCATGAACTCCCAGGGGTGTTTGCCTATGTTGGGGCTGTAGCGCTGGGTGCCGGCGCAGGTCCGCCCATCCTGGAAGACGTTGAACAGAGGGGCGTGATAGAGCTGCGACTTGGGCCCCGTGGGCCGGCGCTTGGCCGCGAAGACCTTTGGCGGGCGCCCCGCGTGGCAGATGAACACCAGCCCGGGCATGGGCAGCTTCATCCGGCGAGGAGGCTTGAATGCCTCCAGTTGGAGCGCCACAGGCCAGACCTTCGGAGGCACCCAGAGGGCGACCTCTCGGCCCTCTCGGCCCGAGGACCACCAGAGCGCCCCCGCCGGCAGGATGCCGGAGCCGAGGGGGATCTCCGCGAAGAAGGCGCGGGCCACGTCCATGGCCGACACGGGCCTGGTGGTGACCACGCCGTTCTCATAGACCCTCAGCACCACTGTCTCGCTGAAGATGTCTATCCTGGCCTGAAGCTCGTCAGGCGGGACCTTGAGCTTGGGCGGCACGGCCCACCGCCAGGCTTCAGCCCTCTTGCGCCGGCTCATCGCTTTCCTTCGCTCATGAGGTCGTCCACCCGCTCCAGGCACTCCCCAAGGGAATCGCCGTAGAGTTCCACCGTGTTGCCGCTGGCAAACCCACCATCGAAGTGGTATCTGCCGTCCGCCGCCTTAGTGAGCTGCCACCATCCCAGGTGGTTGGACGCGCCCTGCAGTGCCCGCCATGCAATCGTCTTGTACTCTTCTTCAGACCGTGCCATGAACACCTCCTATCGGGTCTCGACTGGCTGGAAATCAGGCCCCGGCAGCCTCATCTGCCGCGGGTCCTCCGGCGGGTTAAGCTCCTCCCGGCCCTCGATGACGTTCAGCATCCTGCTGAAGCGCCCGGCCGGCTCCTTGAGGAGCCACTCGCCAAACTCCCTGATGCGGTTGTCTATCAGGTCGGCCTGCTGCCACTGCCGCGTCAGGTAATCTACCGTCGCACGGTCCCACGGCTCCCAGACCTCCCGGGCCGTCTCCTCGTCCAGGTCCAGGAAGGCGTTGCCAGTATCGCCATTGAGCCAGTCGGCCATGAGAGCGGCCGGCGCGTACCGTGTCCGGTCCAGCCGCTCGTGCAGCGCCGCCGGAGAGTACCCCTCGCCGGTGCGGGCCAGCAGCTCCTTGGGCAACCACTGGGCGCAGGACTCCAGCAGGGCTATCCTCGCGCCGGTGTCGTGAGGGTTCGCTGACAGCACCGCCGCCACCTGGTAGCTGGACGCCCAATCGGTGAGGTTGTCGTACTCTTCCAAGCCGATGCCCCGGGAGACTACGGGCAAGCCACGGGTGAGATCCTCGTACCCTTCCTCATCCTCTCCATCGTCTAACCACCACGGCAACGGGAAGTAGCGGTCTCGGAAGTGATTGGCGAAGGCGGCGATTCGGACGCCGATGTCTGGGTTGCGCAGGATCTCCTGCTCCTGGTCGGGGAGGCACTCCCGCACCAGGGCCACGAAGTCCAGGTAGGGACCGTATTGGGCGAGCCACTCCACCACCGATTGCAGGCGCGGCGGCGCGGTGGCCAACAGGCGCTCCCCCAGCCTGGCTAGTGGGCCAGGCTTCTGAGTCGCCACAGCAGCCTCTGAGTCGCCTGGGTGTAGATGTTGACCTCCTGTACGGCCGCCTCGACCTCATCCACCCGCTCAGCCGCCTTGTCCACGTCGGGGCTGCCGTCCGGGCGCACCAGCTCCCAGGCCAGCTCCACCATGCGCAGCTTCTTCTCGGGGACCGTGCGGAGGGCCCTGACCAGGTCGGATGGCCTCATCCCTTGGTCCCCAGCCGCTTCTCGAACTCGTACACCGTGTCCTCCCCCTGCTGGCGCTCCTTGACCGCGGCGTTGGCCAGCTCGGGGAAGAACGTGGCCATCGTGTTCCGCACCTGGTCCACCGTCATGCTGGGGTCCGGGTCAGGGTACTCCCTGTTGTCGTACACGAACTTCCTTGCCATATGGGTTGTCCTCCTTGGCCTGGCATCTTCAGAGCGGGTAGGCCGGCTCCCGCTGTCGGCCCACGAGGGCCGATTCGCCTAGCTCCCTTCAGGCGCAGTTTCCGCAGTGATGCGCCTTCCCGTCTTCGATCGCGTTGGTGACCTTCACGTTCATTGAGACTCCCAGCAGGTGACCTACGCCGTCCTGCTCGCGGAGGTAGGATGGGGCGCCCTGGCCAGAGGTCACCTCCTTG
>JAUYDU010000427.1 GCA_030691665.1 Chloroflexota bacterium | reverse complement strand
CTTGGCTTCAGGGAGCCTCTTTAGCTCGCTCATGATGGCCTCGGCGCCGCGCTTGCGCTCGTCGTGGGAGAGCATCTGAAACTCGCTGGTCGAGACCGGCCAGTCAAGGCCGTGGGAGCCAGCGCGGGCACAGAACCGCACCTCGGACCTCCGACCCTCCGCATCCATCTCACCCCTCTCGTCAATGGGTGTCACCATGATGCCGTAGATGCCTCTAAGCTGTGGGGGCATCGCTGTCCCCTCCTTTCAGCACGCCATTGACCACTGCATGTCCACGGGATGGCCCGCTGACCGTATGAGTCTAAAGCTGTCGCAGGCGGGGGTCAAGTCGGTCACGGAGCCAGTCCCCTAAGAAGTTGAACGCCAACACCGTCAAGAGAATGGCCACCCCAGGGAAGAAGCAGACCCACCAGGCGGCGGCGATGTAGTCACGTCCACCAGCTACCATGGAGCCCCAGGTGGCCGTAGGCTCCGGGACCCCCACTCCCAGAAAACTGAGAGTGGCCTCGGTCAGGATGAGCATGCCGACGCGCCAGGTCGCCACCACCACGATTGGGTCCATGACCCCCGGGAAGAGGTGTTTGTACATGATGCGAAACTGAGAGGCGCCCGCAACTCTCGCCTGGGCAACGTAGTCCAGGGTCTTGATTCTGAGCGCTTCTGCCCGTGCCTGACGCGCAAATGCATTCCAGCTAAACACAATAAGCAGAATGATGATGATAGGCAGGCTGTTCCCAAACACCACGGCCACTACCAGGGCCACCAGGATGAAGGGCACGCCGAGGGTGAAGTCCACGAAGCGCATGAGGACTTCGTCTATCATGCCGCCGGAGTAACCCGAGACGAGGCCCAGGGTGGTGCCCAAGATGCCACCCAGCCCCAGTACGATAGCCGAAATGAGCAGCGAGATGCGAGCGCCGTAGATGACGCGGCTTATGATGTCTCGCCCCTGGGGGTCAGTGCCCAGGATGTATTCCGAAGACCCCTTGGCATACCACATCGGGACGATATTGCGCTTCGCCAGGTCGCCGGCTATGGGGTCGTGGGGCGCAAGCCACGGCGCAAATACGGCCGCAACTACAAGCATCATCACAATCAGAACGGGGATGACCGGCCAGCGCCGGAAGAACCGGAACACTCGTATGACGAGTCTCCCCATGGAGGTGCGGACGCCAGACGATGCTACTGCCTCTTCAGTCATCTCTGTCCTACTGGTAGCGGATCCGCGGGTCAATGTAGGCGTACGCGACGTCCACAAACAGGTTCATGATCACATACAGCACGGTGAACAGCATCACGATACCTGTGACCACGGGAAAGTCGTTGCTGAACACCGAGAGCACTGCCAACCTGCCCAGGCCCGGCCACGCAAACACTGTCTCGGTGACCACCGCTCCAGTCAGGAAGGCCGCCAGCATCATTCCCGCGAACGTCAGCGGTGCGATAATGGCGTTCCGCAAGGCGTGTTTCCACACAATGAGTGCGTTGCTGACGCCCTTCGCCCTGGCGAACTTGATGTACTCTGAATCCAGAATCTCCAGCATGGCGGAGCGCACCAGCCGCAGGATGCCCGACGCCGTCGGCCAGCCCAGAGTTATGGACGGCAGTATGAAGTGCGATATGCCCCCACGTCTGGCACTGGGAAGCCAGTCCAACTGCACGGCGAACAGGAGGACGAGCATGATGCCCAGCCAAAACGCTGGCATGGCCTGACCCAAGAGCGCAAATGTCCTCCCGATGTAGTCCAAGATAGAGCCACGTTTGACCGCTGAGAGCACGCCCAGTGGAATACCTACTGCCAGTGCGAAGGTGAACGCTCCCGCAGCAAGCTGAGCGGTTGCAGGTACTCTGCGGGCGATCACTGTCAGAGCATTTACCTGGTCACGCAGTGAGGTTCCGAAGTCGCCCCTGACTGCTTTGGAGAGCCAGATGAAGTACTGGGCTACCAGAGGCTTGTCCAGCCCCATCGCCTTGCCCCACTGGTCCCAGATTTCAGGGGTGACGTACTCTGTAAGGTAGAGTAGCCTGGGATCCCCGGCCGCCCTTGACAGCCCAAAGACGAAGGCGCTGGCACCCAGGACAATCAGCACCGAGAATGCCACCCGACGGACTATGAACCGCAGCATGGCCCTCCCCTACGATCCGAAAATAGCGCACAGACTCCAAGCGCTGTCATTGCCCTGCCCCTGCGACCGCCAAAATCAGGGGCAGAAGGCCCTCCCCCTGCCCCTCTCTGTATCTGTCGCCAGCGAACTGAACCAGACAGACTACTTCATGATCACCCTCTCGGGGGCCGTGAAGTCGCTGTATATGGTCTGGTGCGGGACCCACTCTGCGACCTTGGGCCCAACCACCCACGTGAAGACATGGAACACCGACGGCGCATCCAGGCGCCAGAAGGTGTAGTAGTCCTGCGCCTGGACTCGCATCTGGATACGCTTTTCGCGATCCGGCTCCTTGAGGGCCTTGTAGTAGATGTCCTGGAGGAATTCGCTCTCTATTCCAGCGTTCCATCCGCTGCCGGGTGCTTGGCTGATGCCGACTGGTATGCTGAAGTCGTCTCCGAACGGCCTCGCAGTGGAGTGCTGGAACGGTATGTCTATGGTTCGGGCCACCAGCGTGGGACGCCGGGCGGCGTAGGCCGTCCGCTCCACGGTCACCTTCAGGCCCAGGTTGCTCCGCCACATGTCGGCTATCGCCAGGCCGACCTCAGGCTCGTTTGCCACCTCGCCAACGGCCACCCAGACAGTCAGCGAGAAGCCGGTCGGATAGCCGGCCTCGGCCAGCAACTGTTTGGCTTTGGCCGGATCAAACGGCACTCTCCACTCCTCTTTCCACCAGGGGTCTGTCGGCTCTATGGCGGTAAAGGCATCGTAGGTTCGGCTCAGCCCCTGCTCAATCTGTTTGTTGATAAGTTCCTTATCTATCGCCATTGCCATTGCCCAGCGCACCTTTCGTGCGTTCTCCATGGAGGGGCAGACTGGCTTCAATGGCTTGGGGTTCTTCATCAGGTCATCCCAGTCGCAGCCCGGCTGGAAAGGATCACCGATCCACGGGTGGTCCTTGTCGGGCTTGAAGCCGGGCCGGGGGTAGATCTTCTCCTCGGGCTTCGCCGTCCATGTCTTGGCCCAGTAGTTGCCAGAGAACCACATCAGTTGGCCGCGTGCCACTCCGAGGGGCTGCACCCTGCCCTTTATCTTCTCTGCCAGGGGCACGGCAAACTTGACCGGTATGTCTGCGATGTCGATCTGACCAGACTCCAGAGCAGCTTGCCTGGTGGATACCTCCGGGATGTCCACTATCACCAGGTTCTGCAGCTTGGGGGTGCCGCGCCAGTGGTCCGGGACGGCCACTGCGTCGACCTCGTCCCCGGAGAGCCACGAGGTCGCCGTGTAAGGGCCGGTGCCTGCCTCCACCGTTAGGCCTCGCGTCTCCCCCAACTGGTCAAAGAGCTTCTTGCTGACCATGCCTACGCTGCCGCTGCCGTTGTCGGCGAGCTGCGTCCACCAGTCGCCGGGCAGGGCTACGCCCTTCTTCACGTACATGACGGCGGTTCGGGCGTCCAGCACCTCCCAGTGGTCCATCCAGACCTCATAAGCCGCACGGCGATAGTTCCTGGAGTCTGCTCTCATGGCCTGGGTGAAAGTGTAAACGACGTCGTTGGCATCCAACTCACCGTAGCCGCGGTGGAACGTGACGCCCGTGCGGATCTTGACGGTGACCTTGCTCCCGTCGGGGGCTATCTCCCAGGACTGGCCGATTCCTTCTCCGCTGGGCTCGCCGAACGCTGGAGGGGCTGCGTACTTGGCCTTGAACAGCGGCTCGTATATGCCCCAGTTGATGAGCTGCGTCTCACGGCCCGTGCCCTGGAGGGCGGGGTGGAACACCGCGGGAACCAGCGTGAGGGCGGTGGCCACAGCCTTGCCTCTGGGGAACTTGAGCGCAGTTGTCGCCGTCGGGGTCGGAGTTGGCGCCGTCGTGGCCGTAGGGGTTGGCCTTAGCGTAGGGGTAGGCGTGGGAGTGGCGGTAGGCACAGGTGGACTCGTGGGCGTGGGTGTTGGGGTAGGCTTAGGAGTCTCCCCAGGCTTCAGTGTGGGAGTTGGTGTGGGAGTGGGAGGTATCGGCGTAGCGGTTGGAGTCGCTGTGGGGGCGGGCGGGACAGTTGGCGTTGCCGTGGGAGCGGGCGTGGGCGTTGGCGCAAGGGTTGGCGTTGGAGTGGCCGCCGGCCCGCACGCGACGGCCAGGAAGAGGGCCAGGACTACCACTATGGGGAGGACGCTGGT
>JAUYDU010000377.1 GCA_030691665.1 Chloroflexota bacterium | reverse complement strand
AACGAGACCCGCCAGCTCGTGTGCCTGGCCCATCGCGGCCCTTTCCCCTGGTGCAGCGCCGAGCTGGACGGCCAGAGGATGGGCGACAAGCTGTTCCAGCTAGCCACCGAAGACGCCGAGGCCGTGGTCATCCCAGAGCTGGAGCAGGAAGTACGGGTAAACGTCAGGGTGCCGGAGTCGGGCCAGCTCAGGCAGGCCCTATCCGTCCCCTTGCGGCTGCGCGGCCAGACCATCGGGGCGATGAACTTGTGTGGCGACGATGGGGCCCGCTTCAGCAGCGAGAATGTGCGCCTGCTGAACCTCTTGGCGATCATGGCCGCCCTGGCCATCGAGAACGCCTACATCTACCGAGAGGCCGATGCGCGGGCCAGACTGCGACGCCTGCTTCTGGCCCGCGAGATCAAGGTGCAGGAGGAGGAGCGCCGGCGCATCGCCCGCGAGCTGCACGACGAGGTCGGACAGTCGCTTACCGGCCTGATCATGAGCCTGGACACCATCGACCAGGCGCTGCTCACCAACGGGCGGGAACAGGCAGACGACCTGGTGCGCGACTACCTGTCGGAGGCCCGCCAGATCGCCGCGGGAACCCTCCAGGAGATCCGCCGCGTCATCTTTGACCTGCGTCCGACCCTCCTGGACGACCTAGGCCTGGCCGCCGCCGTCGACTGGTACGCCAAGACGTCGCTGGCCAAGGCGGGCATCGCCGCGGCGGTGAAGGCCAGCGGCCTGGACAACCGCCTGCCCCCAAAGGTGGAGGTCGCCCTCTACCGCATCGTCCAGGAGGCGGTGGTCAACGTCATCAAGCACGCCTATGCCCACAAGTGCACTGTCAGAATGGCCGTGGCCGACGGCGAGGTGGAGACGGTCATCGAGGACGACGGCCGCGGCTTCGACCCCGGCAAGATCGGCCGCGCCGGCGAGGAGCATCTGGGCATAGTGGGCATGCAGGAGCGGGCCCGCTCCCTGGGCGGGCAATGCACCATTCATTCCCGGCCGGGCGAGGGAACCCACGTGCACATCCGCATCCCCCTGCCGGCAGGAGGGGCGGAGCAGTGAAGATTCGAGTCCTCCTGGTGGATGACCACGCCATCGTTCGGGCGGGACTGCGCATGATCCTGGCCTAGGAGGCGGATATGGCCCTGGTGGGCGAGGCCGCCGACGGCGAGGCCGCCCTGCGCCTGACCGAGGAGACCCACCCCGACGTGGTGGTGATGGACATCAGCATGCCCGGCTTGGGCGGCCTCGACGGCATCCGCCGCATCAAGGATTCGGTCCCCGACACCCAGGTTGTCGTCCTCACCATGCACGAAGACGAACACTACTTCTTCCAGGCCCTGGAGGCCGGAGCCTCCGGCTACGTGATCAAGGGGGCCGCTCCCGTCGAGCTGCTCAGCGCTATCCGGGCCGTGCGCGGTGGCCAGGCCTACTTCTGTCCGTCCCTGGCCAAGCAGATGCTCAACGACTACCTGCGGCGGGCCGACGCCGGCAGCGAGAAGGAGAAGGACACCCTGACGAAGCTGTCCGACCGGGAGAAGGAGGTCCTCAAGCTAATCGCTGAGGGGAAGACCGGCCGGGAGATCGCCAGCCAGCTCTTCCTCAGCCCCAACACGGTGGAGAGGCACCGGGCGAACATCATGGACAAGCTGGGCCTGCACAACCGCGCCGAGCTCATCAAGTTCGCCATCCGCAAGGGGCTGGTGCCCCTGGAGGACTAGGCGCTATAGCGGGACTGCCCCACCATTGGCGGGCGCAGTTCATGGATTTTTCACCGCCGACTGAAGTCGGCGGCTTCAATTCAGTGGGGCGTGCCGCCCCGATGCATCGGGGTGGCGCCCCCAGCAAGAATGAACGGGACGCCCACGGCCGCCCTCCTCCCCCAAAGGCACCAGGCGAAAATGGTGTCATTGTCATCTCCAGGTGGCGCGTTCCCATGATTCGATGCCGTGCTGGGCCCGCGCTACAATCGAGACGGTGGCCTGTCCTGACCCGCCATAGGCGGGCTGTCGAAGGGCGGAGTCGACGGGCCTGTCGCCAGCAGTTCACCTTTAGCCATGGCCGTACAAGCCCTCATCCTGGAGCCCAACCCCCAGCACCGGCGCGTCCTCATCGAGTACCTGCGCCGCCTGCCGGGCATGGCTCTGATAGGGGTGGCCGCCACCGTGGAGGAGGCGCTGGCCCTGTGCCGCTTGCGCTGCCCCAGCGTCATCCTGGCCGGCCTGGGCCCCTCTCTCAAGCATGGCCTGGAGATCATCCGCACCCTCAAGGAATGTCTCCCCCAGGCGCAAATTCTTGTATTATTGGATGTAGATGACGAGCGCTATCGCCAGGCCGCCTACGCTCAGGGGGCCACGTTCTGCGTAGCCAAGACGGCCCTGGGCCGCCAACTGGGCTCGACCTTGCAGGGCCTCCAGCGGGCCGAGGCCCCCTCGGGCAGCGAGCGGCCGTAGCCGAGAGCCTGCCCTGAGCGCAGTCGAAGGGGGTTTTTGGGGCGATATGCTCCCTGTGGTCAGCTTTGTGGGCAACTCCGGCGCGGGCAAGACCACCATCCTGGAGAAGGTGGTGCGCGAGCTCAAGGCGCGCGGGTATCGGGTGGCCGTGATCAAGCACGCCCACCACGACTTCCAGATCGACTACGCAG
>JAUYDU010000373.1 GCA_030691665.1 Chloroflexota bacterium | reverse complement strand
GACATCGTAGTTCGCCAGGCACCTCGCCTATTGAGGAAGGTTGACGTCACCCTGCAGGTGGCGTCGAGCGCGAAGTTCATGGCAGCGACGGGCTGGAAGCCGGAGATACCCTTCCAACGAATGGCGGCCGGCTTGCTGGAGTTTTGGAGAGAACGGGTATGATCTGGACAGTTGAGTCCCTGAAGGCATTCGAGGCGGAGATAGGGGACATCTACCAGCAAGGAAGCATCCGTGGCCCGGTCCACCTGAGTGGCTCCGTGGATGGCTCACAAGAGAAGGCCCTCATCGACGTCTTCAAAGAGGTGGGGTCCCAGGACTACGTCTTCTCGACACACCGCTCACACTACCACGCGATCCTCCACGGGATTCCACCGGAGTTGGTCCGAGGTGAGATCCTCGCGGGCCGCAGCATTCATCTGAACTTCCCCAAGTATCGGTTCTTCACCTCCGCTATTGTGGGCGGCTGCCTGCCGATTGCGCTCGGAGTAGCCCTCGGCATCAAAAGAATAGCGGGACGCGAGCGCGTCTTCGTCTTCGTTGGTGACATGGCCAGCCAGATGGGCGTGTTCTCCGAATGTCACAAGTACGCTCGGAATTTTGAACTGCCCATCGTGTTCGTGGTCGAAGACAACGGCATCTCGACCAACACGCCGACCGATATTGTGTGGGGGATCACCGAGGAGACTTCAGGGCGGGTCTGTCCCGATAGAGTGTACCGCACTAGCAACTGGCCGGCCGGGAAAACCTGGGGTGGCGTGTGGAAGTTTTCCTATACCCGCCTCTATCCTCATATTGGAACCGGGGACTGGGTCGACTTCGACAAGAAGGGGCAGATGTCGGGAGAGCGAACCGATGTCATGGCGTGAGGTTGGGCTATGAGCCGCTACCGCGACGCCCTGGTCGAGGCCATGACGCTGATGGCTGAACAGCCTGCGAGCATCTTCCTCGGACAATCCGTGCTGTATCCAGGTCACATCATGTTCTCCACCATTGAGCACATCCCGGCCAGCAAACGCCTGGAGCTACCCGTGATGGAGGACGCCCAGATGGGCATGTCGCTGGGCCTGGCCCTGGTCGGCTACCACCCAGTGGTGAGTATCTACCCCCGCATGGATTTCCTTATTCTCGCCTTGAACCAGCTCGTGAACCATCTCGATAAGGCCGAGGTGATGAGCCAGGGCCAGTTCAAGCCCAAGGTGCTCATCCGCACTATGGTTGGCAGCACCTACCCGCTCTACCCGGGCCCCCAGCACTGCCAAGACCACACGGCCGCCCTGAAGCTCATGCTGACGAATGTGGATGTGGTCCGGCTGGAGCGGGCCGAGGAGATAGTCCCCGCCTACCAGAAGGCCCTGGCCAGCCCCAGGTCCACCATCCTGGTAGAGGCGCCGAGGAAACGACAGGGGTACGAAGATGAACCTTAACCTGACAGGCAAGCGCGCCCTGGTGACCGGCGGCACCCGCGGCATCGGGCTGGCGATCGCGCAGGAGTTGTACGCCGAGGGCTGCACTGTGGCGGTCTGCGCCCGGAAGGCTGCGTCTATCCGTGGCTGCAAAGTGATAACGGCCAACTGTGACATACCAGACGATAGGGTTCGGGTCATCAGGGAGACTATGGCAGCTCTGGGCGGGCTTGACATCCTGGTCAACAACGTGGGCGGCATGGGCAGGGTCGAATGCACACCCGGTGCCGTGGAGGAGTGGCAGGCCATCATGAACCGCAACGCCTGGGCTGCCGCTCACTTCACCATGATGACCCTGCAGTATATGAGGGAGCACCACTGGGGCCGGGTCGTCACCATCGCCTCAGTCTATGGCAAGGAGGCCGGTGGCACCCCGTGGTTCAACATGGCAAAGGCAGCCGAGATCGCCTTCATGAAGAACCTGGCGCTGAGCGCCCAGCCTGACATCACGTTCAACTCCGTGTGCCCTGGCCCCATCCGGGTCGGCAACCCACTGGAGGCGGGGCGCATGGGCAAGCCCGAGGACGTGGCCCACCTGGTGGCCTTCCTGTGCTCGGACAAGGCTCGGTGGGTGAATGGCGCCTGCATCACGGTGGACGGCGGCGAGAGTAGGAGCTTCTGATGAATCTGCTACCCTTCCGTGTCCTCCACGTCGGCGGCCGGGGCGACATCGCCACGATAGCACCCCTCTACGCCCTGGGGCCCAACCTGGAACTGACCGTTGTCGAGGCGGACCCCAGTGCGGAGCCGATACAGGTGCCTGACATCCTGAGCGGCCGTGTCCGGGTCCTGGCATGCTGCCTCGGCAACCATGCTGCGCCACAGGAGTTTCATGTGACGCACAATCCCCAGGCCAGCAGCCTCTACCTCATGAACCCCCGGTTCGCCCACTGGACCTATAACTCCGTTCCCTGGGAGCAAGAAGCAGTTCTGGATCATGACATCGACGTGGTCACCACGACCATCGACATCCTCAGGGCAGAGATGAAACTCCAGGAACTCCATTTCCTGAGCCTGGATGCTCAAGGCGCAGAGTACGAAATTCTGTGGGGAGCTGAAAACACGCTGCGCAATGACCCGATAGTCGGCGTCGTGGCTGAGGCTGGTTTAGCCAACATCTATAAGGGACAGGGGCTTTTCAGTCAACAACTGGACACTCTGCTGAGAGAG
>JAUYDU010000335.1 GCA_030691665.1 Chloroflexota bacterium | reverse complement strand
TTTTCACTTTCCGGCGTTTTGCCGGGTTTCCCTTTATCTTTGGTGTAGTAGGAGGTACCTTTTACCACGGTGCCGTCTTTGCGTACATAAGCTTTACGGGTTACTTTGATTTGAGCCATTTCTTGTCATCTCCTTTCTACTGAGTCTGTCGGGCTGTTGATACGATGCCGGCCGCCCCCATCCTAGCTCGCAGGCGCGTGGAATGGCAAGGGGGCGGCCATGCTGCGGCCTACCCCCGCCCGCGCTGCCGATATTGCAGCGCCTCGGCCACGTGGGGTGTGCCCATGACCTCCGACCCCGCCGGGCCCGTCACGCCCGCTCCACCGCCGCCACCACGTCGACGTGGCGGGCTATTTCCTGGAGATAGCGCCGGCAGAGGGGAGTGACTGTCGCCTCGCTGGGCGTATCAACAATGGGGCTGATGGTGCCGTCGATGTCCGTGGCCAGGCCGAAGGGGCGCCGCGCCAGGATGGGCCGCAGGGGGTCGATGCTTCCCAGGGGGAGGGCCATGACGGCTCATACCACAATCTCCCGACGTCGGGAGAATCGCCGCTTCAGGGCAGTCTTCAGGTCCATCTGACCCTCCTAGGGCACGCAATACCAACATTCCGATGGGCAGTATGGGCAGCTTAGGCGACCCATTCCGTAGCCCGCATCATAGCCCTTATCGTAGCCCACATTGTAACCCATAAGCTGGCCCGTACCCAAGCCTGCCTCGTAGCCCATATCGAAGCCCTCACCGTAGCCCACATCGTAACCCTCATCGTAGCCCTCTGTCACCTCGGGGGGCCATATGTAGTCGGGGAGGCCCGGCGTGGCCTGGGGTGGCGGTGGACAGGTGACGGGTGGCGGACAGGTAACGGGCGCAGGACAAGTTGGGCACGTCACAGGCTCAGGGCAAGTTGGACACGTCACAGGCTCAGGGCACGTCGGGCAAGTGATGGGTTCAGGGCAGACCGCCGCTGGTGGGCAGGCCGTCGGCTCAGGACAGGCCGTTGCCTCTGGGCATTGGGCCTGCGCTACAGGCGGCGGCGTGGGAGTTGCGGTTATGGCCGTCGCTGTCGGGGTCGGCGTCTCTTGCTCAGCCTGGCTTCCATTACAGGCGGCCAGCACCAGAATGGCGAATGTTGCTACGAAGGCGAAGGTTGCTACGAAAACGAGCCGTTTCATGGCTTCTCTCCTCTTCCCAGGCCAGCGTTCGCATCAAGCCGACCACGATGGCCCCATCCTACTCACAGGCGCGAGGGTTGGCAAGGACGCGAGTCGCCCGCTCCCTACGGCGACCAGGCGGGGCTGTCGTCGTTGGCGCCGGGACTATTGGTGAGATTGGTCCGCCCGCCGCCCGCACCTCGACGAGGACCGACGCCGGCGATAGCGAGGGGTCAGGCACGTCTCGGTAGCGCAGAACCTCGGGGCCGCCAAACTCGTCGATGACGACAGCCTTCATGGGAGATCCACCGTCTCAATCAGTGCCCGCCGGCCCTGGACCAAGGGAACTGCGTAGGGCGCCCTATGAGGTGGCCCGACCCGCATCAGCGGCATCGCGTTACTGCGCTCCCTGGATAATGTCAGCTAGCTCAGCCCGCGCCGCCTCCCACTCGTCCGGGTCGGTTGACCAGCTAATGTCGGTGAAAACGTAGGTGGGGTCGTCGGGGTCCGAGACGCCGTACTCCCATAGCACGGTCGGAACCATCTTCTCCACGATCTCCTGCACGCGCTGCGGGTCTATCTCGGCGGCCATCGCCAGGTAGTCGGCGTCCTGAATGCCGCGGCGCCAGTGTTTCAGGCGCAGGCTGGCAAGGGGGCCCTGCACGCCGTAGCTATCGTCCGAGTAGCGCTTGTCGGTGCCGGGGTAGAACAACACGCCATCGCCATTCAAGTAATTCCGGCCGGCTTCACCAAGCGAATCGTCGTCATCGCCATAGCAGCCAAAAGTCTGGGCTTGTTGGAAGACGTTGGTCTGGGCAGCGGGGTCGGCGTAGCCATAGCAGTGAAAATTGGTGTAGTACGTGGACTCCCAGAAGAACCAGCGGTCAATTCCCAGCTTGTGCTGGGCCCACGGAATCATCCGCAGGGCCACCCCATCGTCTTCCGTGGCAAAGCTGCCGGTGGCCGGCCGGGTTCCGTTGTAGACGAAGTGGCGTCTCTCGGGATCGGCGCGCAGCGTTTCCAGAGCGTCTTCCCAGTCCGCAGTGATTCCAGACTCGGAGAAGCTGGCAACGATGTCCAAGTCGGGGATCTCGGTCATGGCGTCAGGCAGGGAAACCGTGATCAGGGACTTGAGGCGCGCGCCCGGACCGGGATTGTTGTTAATCCACTCCGCCCATCGCTGGAGATCGGGGTATCTCTCCGCCTCCGGCTCGTCTTCCAAGTATAGGAAGTACTCGGTGGGCGTAGTGAACGCCTGGTCGTCAAACCAGTTGACCCACTCATCGGCGTTGGCCCACATGTCCGCCTGGGTGGCCTGGGTGGCCTGCGTGCCTTCCAGCCACGGCCAGCTACCGTAGGTGCCGATTGAGTAGACGTTGTTGCCTACCCCGACGCCGACGCCGTCGTAGCCTCGATCGGGGGTAAAGAGTTCGCCGCCAAGGCGCGCCGTCCAGGCGTCATCCATCCAGTCGGGAGGCGTGTAGCCGTTCATGTCGCCGATAAGGGAAATCTTGTGGCGATGGGCCACCTGGAAGTGCCGGTCGATGATCGCCAGGACCTGGTTGTAGGCATCGGTACCGCGGTCGGGGTATAACTGGTCTTCACCGAGGTAGCGCTTGGTAATGTCCTCGTGGCCGAAGTAGACCATCGTCCTGGCGCTGGGCAGATCCGGGAGGGCGAAGTCGCGTACCGTAAGCTCAACAGGGATCTCGCGGGTTATGGTGCCGCCTTCGCCAACGGTGACGGTGCCGCTATGCAACCCTGCCTGCGCGTCCTTGGGGACATAGATGTCGACCCAGACGCTCTGGTTCTCGCCCTCCGCGATGTCGAAGCTAGAGACCAACTCCAGCGGCACGGCGATATCCGGGTAGAACTTGTCGTGATCGGGGCGGTCCCTCCAACTGCCGCTCCCCTCGCCTTCGCCGGTCCAGGGACGGCGGAGGCGTTCCGGGATGTGTCGCTCGTCGTAATCGGCATAAGCCAGGTCAACACTGAGGCCCTTGATCTGGAGGTACCGCACGTAGAAGAGCTCGATGTTGCGTCCAACGAAGTTGAAAACGTCGTTGCCGCTCGCCGCCCGAGTCGTGATGCTGGCGCCGTCCGGCCGCGTCAGGCTTCCCAAGGAGACGGTGACGTCGTTTGCGGCCGTATCTGGCGCTTCTAAGATCAGATTGAAGGCGACTACTTCGTTCTTGGCGCCGAACAGTGTGACCTTCTCGCCGTCCCAGACACTGTTCCGGACGCCGCCAGGGTCGCTGCTGGCACGCAGTTCGTCGCGGGTGACTTTGGCGCCGCCGTCGTTGGCCCAGACGACGGTGTTGCCGTCACCCGACACCCGTCGGGTGGGCGACGGGGTCTCACCATCCTCAATGTCCGGGGTGGGTGCGCCGCCTCCGCCGCAGGCTGCAAGGAGCGCCAGCGCCCCTGAAAATACGAGTGCCAGCCCGGCTGCTCTCATGGCCGTAGCTCCTATCCAAAGCGGCCTCACGCTGCAATGCCTGTGGGAGCGAGCAGAGGTAATTGTCCACCACGGTTCACGCCCAGTCGACGGCCACCACGAACCACATGTGGCGTTTGTGTCAACACTCAGGCGGTGAACTTATGGGCCGCCCGCCATGGGCCAAGGCGGCTTGGGCGGCTCCAGTGTCTCTTGAACCACCGCGCTGTCCACGACTAGCCAGGTCCCGTCGGCCTGCTGTTCCAACAGCAGCCACTTTGCCCACTGCGACTGTGTGGGGCCGACCGTGTACACGAGCTGCGAGTCGCTGCCGCCAAACAAGCTGGAGCAGAATTTGCCCCCCTCCTCCGCGGCAGTGGAAGAACAGTCACCAGCGTATTCCCAGCCGCAGAATGGGTCCGTACACTGCCGTCGAGCCCACTGGACAACAGCCTCCTCTGGGCTGGCATGGCCCGAGGCAGGCGGCGTTGAAGTCGCCAGCTCAGGAGTCGGGGGTGCTGGCGTTGCAGTCGCTGGTGCCGGCGTGGCTGGCGCCCGCGTGGCTGTCGCCTCGGGCGTCTTGGTGGCTGCTGGCGTAGCCGTTCGCGCCACTGTCGCGGTCGGGCTGGCCGTGCCAGCCTCGTCCCCTTCTTCAGCGCATGCGGCGAGACCCAAGACTACAGTGAAGGCCGCGGCTATCGAGAACAGAATCCGACGCATCGAGCGCCTCCTTTCGTGGCAATAGGGCAGCGGGGTTCCCCCGTCGCCCCACCCCCGCCGATATTGCAGCGCCCCGGCCACGTTTCCCAGGCGGGTTCTAGGGCGTGATCCACACGTTGCCGAGGCTGTCGTTGGATGGGTTGGGGTCTTTGAAGCCCACCTGTATGCTACACCCCAGCTCGTAGCTGGCCTGGGTGGTGTCGATGGAGATAGTCGTGTCGAACTGGGCTGACCACCCCGGGTCGAGGCTGACGGTGATTGTCCAGGGCACTGTTGTAATTGAGAGATTGCCACCCTGAAGGAGGTATTCGGTCCCCGAGCACCCAAGTGTAACGCTGACGTTCGTCACGCTATCCGGGCCGTTATTGGCGATGGTGACCCACACCTTCCCCTGCGGCAAGCTATCCGGGTTGAGGCCGGTCACCGCCAGGTCGGCCGTGAGTATTCCCCAGGATCCGCCGCCGGGTGGCGGGGCTTGCTCCGTCGGCGTTGGCGTCGGCGGCGGCAGTGTCGGCGTAGGCGTCGGTGGGGGCGGATTGACGGTGACGGTCGCTTGCAGCGTCGTCGTGCCGCCGCAGCCGCTGGCAGTCATGGTCAACGTCGTCGTCGTTGCGACAGCGACCACCACCGAGCCGGGCGCTTGCACGCTGCCAATGCCCTGGTCAATGACGACGCTGGTCGCGTTGGTGACGGCGCCCCAGCTAAGCGTGGTCCATTCACCAGCAGTGACCGTGCTCGGGTTAGCTGTGAAAGACGAGAGCACCGGGGGGCCAGGACATGCCGCTGCCGACGTCGGAGTCGCTGGCTGAGGGGTAGGAGCCGACGGTGCCGGCGTGGCTGCCGGCTGTCCTGCGGCGGGCGGCGTTGCCTGCCCCGGCACGATGGTCACCACCGGGCTAGGCTGTCCCGGCTCAGGCCTCGGCGTGGGTAGTGAAGCCGTCGGGCTGGCAGTGGCTCGTACCGTTGGTCTCGCGGTCGGGCTGCGGGCCGCGGTCGGGGTGACGCGGGCAACCTCGGTGTCAGCTCCGTCGTCACCGCTGAGCAGAACGTAGACAATGACGGCCAGCAGAGCGACGATGGCGACCCCGATGACGACTCCACCTAGGATGAGAACGCGTTGCCACCTAGGACTCATGGTGACCCCTCCCTTCCGCGCCAGGCCCCCTCTTCATACCCGAAAGCCGCCGACCCGTCAAGGGGAACGCCCCAGCCGGGATTCGTTCACGGCTGGTGCGTTCCCTACCCCCGCCTGATGGTCATCAACAAAATAACTTCACATCCCACCCGTAGGGGCGGAGCTTCAGCTCCGCCCAGGGCCGACCTGAAGGTCGGCCCCTACGAGGTTTGTCTCCCTGTTCGGCGCGCTAGAGGCGATATGTAGCTGCAGACCTTTAGGTCTGCCTGCAGAAGGCAACCAGGACTGTCGCACTATTCAGTCAATGACCATAAGGCGGCGGCATAGATTCGCCTCCCCATGCCCCAGCCTTCATCGGCCAGAGGGCGATCAGCCTCAGGCTGAGGCTGGGGTAGTGCGCGAACGTACCAGGCGAGGACCCGCTAGTCGTGAACCAGTGTGCCCCCAGCCGGGATGGGCT
>JAUYDU010000322.1 GCA_030691665.1 Chloroflexota bacterium | reverse complement strand
TCGGGGTAGCTCGCGGCGCTGGCAGCGGCCGAAGGCACTCTTCGATTCTGCGGGCGTCATCCAGAAGCTGCTGCCTCTCTTCTGTCACTGGCCTACGGCTCGTTGTAGAAGGCCAGGCCCACCAGCCCCGGCCCGCTGTGGATGCTCATCGCCTGGCTGAACTCACTCACGTACAGCTCCTGGGGGCGGATTTCCTGCTCCACCCTCGCCGCCAGCTCCTCGGCCTCCTGGGGTGCCCCGGCGTGGAATACGGCCACGTGCAGCGGCTTCCCCGGCTGGAGGCGATGATTGACCAGCCCCAGCAGGCGAATCAGGGCCCGAGGCTTAGTGCGCACCCGTTCCACCAGCGACACCTTGCCGCCATGATATTGCAGGATCGGCTTGACTTGAAGACGGGAAGAGAGCCAGGCCACCACCCTGGGCACCCGCCCCCCCTTGGCCACATACTCTAGGGTATCCAGCACTGCCAGCATGTACAGGCGAGGAATCAGGGCCTCGCCCTTGGCGGCCGCCTCGTCCAGGGTGGCGCCGTTGGCGGCGGCCCGGGCGGTAGCCAGCACCACAAACCCCAGCGACGGCCCGGCGCTGTGCGAGTCCATCACCCTTATCTGGATGTCGGCCATCTCCTGCTTCGCCAGATCCGCGGCGTTGCAGGCCGAGCTGTAGGTGCCGCTGAACTGTTTGCCCGTGACGATGCAAAGAACGTCCTTGCTGCCTCGGCCGTAGGCCTCCCGAAACGCCTCCAGGAAGGCTCCCGGCGGGGCCGAAGCGGTGGTGGGCAGGCGCCGCGCCGCCTTCAGCAACCTGTAAAACTCCTCCCAGCTCAGGGAGACGTTGTCCAGGTAGAGATTCTCCCCGAACAGGAAGCCCAGCGGCACAGTAGTGATATTGTACTTTTCCTGTAGCTCGCTTGGAATACAGGACGTACTATCCGTTATTATGGCTATGCTAGCCATGATTGATGATGGGTATTATTGCCAGGAGCTACGATCCGGCCCCAAGTATAGCGCAGCCGCCTTGCACAGGCCATAGCCCTGTGTTATACTCACCCCGAAGTAAGAGAAGGGAAGAACGCCCCGCACTACCGAATCGAAGGGCGATGCTCACCAAGGAACGACGCACAGAAATCGTCGCCGACCACCGCCTCCACGCGAGCGACTCAGGCTCCTCAGGGGTGCAGGTAGCTCTCCTCACTGAGCGCATCCGCGAACTCACGGAGCACCTGAAGGTCCACCGCAAAGATCACCACTCCCGGCGCGGCCTCCTGAAACTGGTGGGGCAGCGGCGACGACTCTTGCGCTATCTGAGCAGAACCGAGGTCGAGCGCTACCGCGCGCTCATCGCCAAGCTGGGCCTTCGCAAGTAATCGACAAGCCAGCTCGCAGGGAAAGGGTTCCCCCACGACGCCCCTATCGAGGGGATCGAATTATTGCGGCTATCGCAAGCATTGCTGATACCCCGCAACAGACGGGAGGTCTGACATTATCATGCCCCATACATACGAACGCGACATAGACGGCCGGGCCCTGATCATCGAGACCGGCAGACTCGCCGGCCAGGCCAACGGCGCCGTCACCGTCCGCTGTGGTGATACCGTGGTGTTGGTCACCGCCTGCCTCAGCCCCCAACTCCGGGAGGGGGTCGACTTTCTCCCCCTCACCATCGACTACGAGGAGCGCCTCTACGCTGCCGGCAAGATCCCCGGCGGCTGGTTCCGCCGCGAGGGACGCCCCAGCGCCGAGGCCATCCTCGCCGCCAGGCTCACCGACCGCCCCCTCCGCCCCCTCTTCCCCAAAGGCTTCCGCAACGACATCCAGGTCATCATCACCGTCCTCTCCGCCGATCAAGAGAACGACCCCGACATTCTCGCTACCATCGGCGCCTCCACCGCCCTCTGCATGTCCGACATCCCCTTCGACACCCCGATCAGCGCTGCACGAGTGGGACACATCGATGGCCAGTACGTGGCCAACCCTACCTTCCCCCAGCTCAAGGACAGCCTCCTCGACCTGGTTGTGGCCTCTACTAGAGACGCCGTCGTCATGGTCGAGGGGGGCGCCCGCTTGGCCTCCGAGGACACAATGCTCAGGGCCGTCGCCTTCGGCCATCAGGTCAACCAGCAGGTCATCGCTCTGCAAGAAGAGGTGGTCGCCGCCGAGGGCCGGCCCAAGCTCGCCTTCGTCCCTGCCGAAACAGCCGCGGCCGTCCACCAGGCGGTGTCCGAGTTCGTGCGCACCCAGGACTGGGACCTGCTGGCCAACGTTAAGGAAGAGCGCGACGAAGCTCTGGCCGAGAGGCGCCAGGAAGTCCTCGACCGCCTGGGCGATATCTATCCCCCGGAGCAGGTCCTGGCGGCCTTCGATCAGGCCCTGAAGCAGGAGGTACGGCAGAAGATTCTGCACGGCATTCGCCCGGACGGCCGCAAGCCAGAAGACATTCGTACCATCACCTGCGACGTGGGTCTGCTGCCCCGCACCCACGGCTCTGGCCTGTTCAGCCGTGGCCAGACCCAGGTGTTGACCATCGCCACCCTGGGCTCCGTTGGCCAGCAGCAGCGCCTGGACGGCCTGGAGCCCGAGGAGACCAAGCGCTTCCTCCACCACTACAACTTCCCCCCCTTCTCCGTGGGCGAGGTGCGCCGCCTCGGCATTCCCAGTCGGCGTGAGGTGGGCCACGGCCTTCTCGCCGAGCGAGCCCTGGAGCCCGTCATCCCCAGCGAGGAGGATTTCCCCTACACCATTCGTCTCGTCTCAGAGGTCCTGTCCAGCAACGGCAGCACCTCCATGGCTAGCGTCTGCGGCAGCACCCTCTCCCTCATGGATGCCGGCGTGCCCATTAAGGCCCCCGTGGCCGGCGTGGCCATGGGCCTGGTGATGGGCGAGGACGGCCAGCATGTCATCCTCACCGACATCGCCGGCGTCGAGGACGCCCTGGGCGACATGGACTTCAAGGTGGCCGGCACCGCCGAGGGCATAACCGCCCTCCAGATGGACATCAAGGTCAAGGGCATCACCATCGAAATCCTGGAGAAGGCCCTGGCTCAGGCCCGCCAGGCTCGCCTCTACATCCTCGACCGCATGCGCGACACCATCTCCCAGAGCCGGCCGGAGCTTTCCCGCTATGCCCCCCGCATGTACCGCATCCAGATCCCCCAGGAGAAGATCGGCCAGGTCATCGGCCCGGGCGGGCGCGTCATTCGCTCTATCATCGAGGAAACCAAGTGCAGCGTCGATGTCGAGGATGACGGCACCGTCTTCATCGGCTCCAGCAGCGAGGAGATGGCCCAGCGCGCCATCTCCATCATCGAGGGCCTCACCAAAGAGGTGGCCGTCGGCGAAATCTTCACCGGCAAGGTCACCCGCCTCACCTCCTTCGGTGCCTTCGTCGAGATCCTGCCCGGCAAGGATGGCCTGGTGCGCCTGCCCGACCTGGCCGAGTATGAGGTCACCCGACCCGACGAAGTGGTGCGGGTCGGCGATGAGGTCATGGTCATGGTCATCGAAGTAGACCACATGGGGCGCATCAACCTCTCCCGCCGAGCCGTCATGGAAGGAGCGCCGGCGCCGCGGCCTCCTGCCCCGCCCGCCCCCGCTTTCCGTGACAGGGGCGAACGTGCCCCCTTCCGCAGCGCCTATGGCCCCTCGGCCGGGCCCTCTGGCGGCAGACCGAGACCCCGCGGCGACGGCCGGCCCATGCCCGACCGCCGCGGCGGCCGGCGACCGCCGCCCCC
>JAUYDU010000320.1 GCA_030691665.1 Chloroflexota bacterium | reverse complement strand
CTGAGCTCGCCGTCAGCCGTCATCTTGGCCAGTCGCTCGACGTCTACCACGTTATCGAGACCAGTGAACCCGCCGAAGGTCAGAACAGGGCGCTTAGTCGCCAGGATTAAGGGCGCCGCGTCCATGGCGCTAGGCGTGGCGATGAGGTAACTATCCGGGTCGGTGTTGGCCAGCAGGTAATCGAGAAGCTCCTCTTGGGCCGCAGATAGCGTCGCGAAGTATCCCGGGAGTTGCTTTTGACTGGTGCCCCCCACCGGCGGCAACGGCATGTCCACCCCGCCCATTGTCGCAGGGAATCCCGGGGGTTGCTCTTGACTGGTGCTGGGTCCGGCGCGCGGCAATGCCGCATTCAGAACATTTGGATTCGAGTCGAGTGTCGTCAGAGCAGACCAGGTCAACGGCGCCACTGCCAGGCTGGCGCACACTAGCGCTAGGGCCACCTTGCCAAGCCAGGGCTTTGAGCGCCAGGCCAATAGCCCCACGCCAACCAGCCATGCTACGGCGGCGATGGCCGTTATCCACGGGGCGTGTTCAGGATAGTTCTGGAGCGTGACGATCTGAAAGGCGACCGTGATCCCGGTAAGCAAGCCCAGCAGGAGCCAGCCGAGCCGGCGTTGTCGTTGGAACAGCGATCCAAGCGCCCAGGCCGTGGCCCCTACCAGGGCCGCCAGCGGCGGCCCCAGCATAATCACGTAGAAGGAGTGGAATATGCCGGAAGTGAAGCTGAAGAAGACGATTTCGGGCAGCAACCAGCCCACCCACAGCACCAGCGCCAGATGTTTATCGCCTAGTGGCCATCGCCAGCCCAGCAGCACCATGATAAGAGGAATGCCGAGCAGCGCCAGCGGGAGCAGCCAGCTTGCCTGGGTGACGAGCGGCTCGGTAAAGAGGCGCAGCGCACCCGGCTCTCCCACCTCGAAGGCAAATGCGTTTCGCAGCCCGCCGCCCAGATCAGCGCCCATCGGGAACTGGCCTCCGGGGCTGCCATCGCCAGCGGGGCCATCGTTGGCGAAGGGTGCGCCACCACCCGATGGCGCAGGCCCGCCCGCTCCCGTCACGCGGCGCAGGCCATTGTGCCCGGTGATCAGTTCCATGACGGTGTTGTTTGTACTGCTCCCCACGTAGGGGCGGCTCTCCGCGGGCGTCAGGTCCACAGCAAGGGCCCACGATAGTGACACCGCCAGCAAGACGACGGTTGCGCCAGCCAAGCTGACGATACGCTTCCGCCATGAATGGGGCGCGCCGAGCAAGTAGAGGGCGTAAAGGGCGGGCAAGGCCATGAAAGCTTGCAGCATTTTGATGTTGAAGCCGAGCCCAATCAACAATACGCCAAGGAGCAGGTCGCGGAGACGCCCGCTGCTCACCGCCCGCAAGAACGCCCACGTCGCCAGCAGGAGCACAAACACCAGGAGGCCATCGATGGTGTTATTGCGCTCCGTGGCGACCGTCACGGGCATGATCGCCAGGACCAGGGCGGCAATGAGGCCCGCCCACACCCCAAACTGGCGCTTCACCAGCGCGTACAACAGGGGAATCGACAGCACCCCCGCCAACGCCTGGGGCAGGGCCAGGGCGAACCCGTTCACGCCAAACACATACGCCGATGCCGCCTGTACCCAGAACCCCAGAGGTGGCTTGTCCACCGACACCGAGCCGCCCGGCTCAAACGAGGCAAAGAAGAAGTTATGCCACGAAGTCAGCATGCTCTGCACTGTCGCTGCATAGTAGGTGTTGCCGACGCTGTGCGCGCCCAGTTCATAGAAGCGGAGGAACGCCCCTAGCAGGACAATGAGCGCCAGGGCGAAGGCGACGGCCATCTGCCGTCTGCTCATCCGAAATAGCCATCGCGATTCAGGTTGCGCTCCCGCCACCGCTCCTACACCCTCACCGCTGTCTGTCATCGAGACCCCCAATGCTTTGTGCTCATCTTGCTGCCGGCTCTCTTCGCGTCGCCTCCAAGCTAATGCTAAGGGAGGTACGGCGATGAAGTCGTTACGAAAGTGTGACAGCACTGCTTCCCTGGCTAACGTGGAGGTGATGTAGCTCTCGAGCTGTGGGACCCCCGATACGACAACCAGCTGCCATGTGCGATAGGGCAGGCGTCCATCTGAGCATCGCCCTGACGGTGGCCCTGAACATCGTTCTGCGTGTCTTCCACAAATAGGGCCAGCCTGCCTTGACACTAGCTGCCCAATATGAGGAAATTCGGGCGGAATCCTTGCTTGTTTCTGAGAGGAGGAAACGATATGAAGACCTGGGTCAAGACGGCCATCGGCAAGGTCGAGATGGTGGAGCTACCCACGCCCAAGGCGGGCCCTGGGGAGATCGTGGTGAAGACCACCATGGCCACCGTCTGCGGCACCGATATGCACTTCCTGGACGAGATTCCTGCCGAGCTGCTGGCAGCCATGAATCCAGCCATAGCCAGGTTCCTGGCCGGCCTGCCAGGCTTGCCCATGGGCCACGAGGGCGTGGGCACCGTCCATGAAGTGGGCGAGGGGGTGACCCGCTTCCAGCCGGGCGATCGGGTGATCGCCTCCTGCCTCACGGGCTGCGGCAAGTGCGTCCAGTGCTACACAGGCGACTACAGCGTCTGCACCGGCGGCGGCAGGATCCTGTTGGGCTGCCAGGGCGAGTACTTCGTGGTGCCCTACGGCGACATCAACTGCGCCAAGGTTCCCGATGGGATCAGCGACGAGCAGGCCATCCTGGCCACGGACATTATGTCCACCGGCTTCGGCGCCATCGAGCGGGCCGAAGCGAAGATCGGCGATTCGGTGGCCATCTTCGCTCAGGGACCCATCGGACTCTGCACCACTGCCGGCGCCAGGGCCAGAGGAGCGGGGCTGATCATCACCACCGAGTCCGTACCGGAGAGGATAGAGGCATCGAAGAAGTTCGGCGCCAACGTGGTCATCAATCCTCAGGAGAAGGACCCGGTGTCAGAGATCCTGAGCCTGACGGGCGGCCAGGGCGTGGACGTCGCCGTAGAGGCCGTCGGCCTGCAAGTCACCTTCGACGCGGCGACGCGGGTGGTGCGCCGGGGCGGCACCGTCTCCAGCATCGGCGTCTACGGGCTTCTGCCCCAGGTCGCCATGGCCACCACCGCTCCCTCG
>JAUYDU010000249.1 GCA_030691665.1 Chloroflexota bacterium | reverse complement strand
GGCGTAGGAAGCCCAGGAGGGACGGCCCAGGATGTGGCAGTGGGGGTGGGTGTAGACGTGGAGGCGGGCGACGGCGTGGGCGATGGAGTAGGGGTCGCCGCGGGCGCGCAAGAGGCCAGCATCAGCATCACCAGGGCAATGGCTAGGAAGTAGACAGGCCTGAACATGGTCGCGACCTCCTCTCCCGTGGTCGATTGTTGGCCTGGCCGCCTGGTTCTGGGACGTCACCGGAGGTTGGGGTTAACGTAAGCGTTGGAAGAGGCGGCTGGTCCGGAGGGACTGCGAAGGGGCTATTCTCGATGTGCCTATATGTAGAGGTGGCGGTGACGTTGCCAGTCTCAGCATCCACCACCAGAACGTACAGGGCGATTGGCCCGCTTGGTGGGCCGGGGCACCTCCACTCGATCTCCCCACGCAGCGAGACAACCCAGACCGGTTTGTTAGGCTCATGCCCTCCGGCGTCTATCAGGCTGTCGTACTCTCCCAGTGTCATCCGTTGAGCCACGTACCCCGTCGGGTCTCCCTTCAGGCCGCAGAACTGGGCGTGCTCTATGGCCCTTGAGACCGCCTCGGCCTCGGAGACGAGCGACGGAAGCGGTGTCGGCGTCGGAGTCATGGTAGCGGTAGGCACCGGCCAATTGGGGGATGTGGGCGTGGCGGTTGCCGCGGGTGTCGGGGCTGCCGTGGGCGTAGGAAGAGGGGTCTGGGAAGCAGGCAGCGAGTCCGCCACCCGTCGCAGGGCGTCCAATGAGACTGAGCCGTCGGGCGAGCGCACGGCGTACGTGACGTGGACTGCGGTGCCTGGGAAGGGGCCGGGATACATGGCGTCCCACGCCAGCCAGGTGGCCACGCCTGCCCCTGAGCTTGCCAGCCCCCGCGCCCCCTGCACGGTGGTCTTCTCCGCCCCCTGGGCCGCGTCGGGCAGGCCGCCGTCAAACTGGTAAAGCTCTAAGGCCTTCCCTGCCTGGTCTGCATACCGCATCATCACCGCTTGCCATCTGAGCCCGGGGTATGGAAGCGCCTCGGGCACGGGGTTGGCAAAGTCCAGCACCACGCGCTCGAGGAGAAAACCCTCCGGCAGATAGGCGGGTTCCGATACGGGGAAGTCCACAGCCTCCATGACATACGAGAGGGGCACGTCTAGCGGGTACGTGGGGAAGGACGCGGGATCCAGCCCCTCCATCTCATCCAGGTTCACGGGCTCCATGGTACGGCTGCTCCCCATGAATTCCCCAGTGTGGGCGTTGATCTCCTCCACGCCATATCTCCACGTCCGCCTGTGCTCAGGCGGCACGATCCCTTCGTCTTTCCACTCGCCTTCCACCGTGACCACCCACACCGGCAACGAGCGGTCGTTGGCTGTCCAGCCCTTCATCACGCGGTCGTCGAACTCGCCCGATGTCATCAGACGCGCCCCCGTCACTCGAACCGCCTGGCCTGGACCAAGCTCGGGGCCACTGCCCCTTGCGGCCATCATGCCACGCTCCCGAGCCCATGCCTCGGTGATATTGGGCGGTCTGGCGGGGACGGCGGGTGTGGGACTTGGGATTGGTGTGGGTGACGAGCGCGGTACGGGGGTGGCGACTGGAGTGCATGCGGCCACAACCACCACCGATGTGGCCATCAGCGCCGCCAACTCCTTGAACCGCGCCCTCATCAAGTCGCCTCTCATGGTGACTCCAGCTTCAGAAGCTCAAACGAACCATCCGGCCCGACCAGCGCGATCCTGTCCCCCTCCATGTCCAGAGTGAGAGCGTCTGTGGCATAGTAGGCCACCTCCCTGGGCTGGGCGGGGTAAGAGAGGTCGAGCACCCAGAGCCCGCCGTGGAGGACGTAGGCGCGCCCATCCTCGATCAGGAGACTCGCCTGCTCCTGGGGAGCGTCGTCGCCGCCACTGGCCAACACTTTCTCCCACACCACGGCGGGTGCGGCCGGACTGGAGAGGTCCATGACCAGAAGCTTCCCACCACCTACGACGTAGGCATGCCCGCCCGCTACGGCTACCTCCCACTTCTCCCACCTGCTGCGGCAGTCGTGGTCGGTCAGAACGATGCTGTGGATTCGCCCGGCCTGACCGTACCCCTTTGAGGGATCCTCGACATGCAACGAGCCGCAGGAGGTGCCGTAAGTATAGGGGCCTGCCGTTGGCCTGGGTGGCAAGCCCGCCACCCTGGTCTCTGTGGCTTTGGGGTCTCCCGGCTCCGATACGTCGACCTCGTATGCCTGGCTCCGGGTGAACACGGAGACGTTGAACGTGTCGCCTTCCCTCCATGCACGACCAATGGGGCCGAAATAACGGAAGGTGGCAAGTTGTGGAGTGGGGACGGCGCTCAAGTCCAGTACGAAGAGGCCACTACGAAGGAAGAGGTAGGCATAGTCGCCCACCAGATGGACGCTGGCGGGGTCGGCGCTCGCAGGCACTCTCCCGACTTCCACTGGGCGCGTTGGGTCGGACACGTCGATGACCGAGAGTCCGAACCGATCCACCACGACAGCCTGGTGTCCCTGCAGCCATAGCCCGGCAGCCTCGCCAATCCCCTCTGCACTCCCCAGCTCCCTGGGGCCTGCGGGATCAGAGACATCTACCACCAAGAGTCGCCAGCGGTAGACGCCCCAGTCCCCACCGTAGGCCAGCGCGTACAGGTACTGGCCCTGGAGTAGAAGCGCAGCAGGAGTGCCGATGCCGTTGCTCGTGCCTATCTCTGCGGGGTCGCCGGCAAGTTCGCCCACCAGACGCGGCGCAGTAGGGTCGGTCACGTCCACCACGTGGAGCCCCACCCCCGCCGTCATGACGTAAGCATTGCCGCCAGACACCTGTAGCAACCCACCGGATGCCCCCTCGACGAAGCCTATCACCCTCGGTACGTCGGATACCTTCAACACGCTCAGCCCGTACTTGTGCTCCTTCCTCTTGAACGAAGTCGAGTATGCCAGATCGCCGGCGCCCTTGACGGAGAACGGATGGCCCACCTCCCCTAGCGGCAGGAGACCTTCAGGTTGCGATACGTTCCGCACCACCCAATTGGGCTCCATGCCGGGGCTCTCTCCTCTCCCTATGTAGGCCGTCTCGCCGTCCAGGTCGTACAGGACGGTGACATCTTCAAGGAAAGCTACCTGCCGAGGGCGTCGCACGTTAGACACGTTCCAGACGTAGAGGGCGCTACTTTCTTTGGTCGAGATGCGGCCCACCAGGACCTCCCCCTCCCACTCCAGTTGCTGCGGCTGTCCGGGAAGCTCGACGCTGACCCCCGCAGGCTTCGGTGGTCCCTCGTCTGCTATCTCGAAAAGATCCAGCCGTTTGTCCGTGCCCAGAAAGGCGTAGCGTGTGCCCGCTACCCGCCCCGTAGCTACCGACAGGAAGCTACCCGGATAGTCCGGCAACCAGCGGCCTATCTCGTCCAAACGGCCCTCCAGCTCGGGCACGCGGGCTGCAGGAGGAAGGCCGGTAGGCGCCAGGGACACGGTAGGGGTGGGTATGGGGGCCGATGGTAGAGAGGGCGTGGCACCAGGCAGGGAACTGGGTGCCCCGGCTGGCGTGGGGGTTGGGGCCGGCGTCAGAGCGGGAGTTGGCGTTGCCATTGGGGTGGCTGTGGGGGTGGAATCGAGGGTGCAGGCCAAAGAGAGCGCAAGGAGAACAGAGGCCGTCGCGACGGCTACCAGGCTGACGACGGGCATGACGGACAACTTGGACAATACCATCATCCCCTCCCGCGGCCGGGCTTCACAAGATAGGACGCACCAGCCGCCCCAAAGGTTCCCCCGAGTCAGGGCATTCCCACCTCCGCTGCCAGATAGAACGCCCCGCGACCGTTTCGCACTCCCTGCCTCATCTTCGGCGTCCGAGCCGCTATCTACTCCCCGGCTGCGTACCGGTCTCTATTATAGGCGTCTCGATCCGAACAGGCTCATCGAAGCCGCTGAAGGTGAACACCGAGCGCAGCACCGTCTCGTTGGGGGACGGGCGCACCACTACGGGCGCGTCCCGCCACCCTGGCGGCGCCTTCGTCCGCATGTCCTGAACGAGCATCTCGAGGAAGCTGCTTTCTTTGCCATCCTGGGTACGGAGGCGGCCATAGGCGGCGCCCGAGAAATCGCTCCTCGTCTCGATGAGGACTTTCAGCGGAAGACGGCGCGCCTTGTCCACCCACACCTCCACCAGTTGGCGGCGCTCCGGAGTCCCCTCGTCTGGGCTCCCTGCAAAGGTGGAGAGCTTCCTGTAGTGCTCCACTGGCACGCCGACAATCGCCTCATCGGCCAAGCGGTCGTACCCTTCAAAGTCGCCTTTCAACGCTTCCATCCCAGGTGGAGGTATGCCTCCGTAGGGGTCCGGGCTCCAGCCCCGCGGAGCGGAGAAGGGGTCCCACGGCGCTTGAGAGGACACTAGCTGCCAGCCCTCATCCCCGCGCTTCGAGTAGAGGTGGCCATCTACGTAGATGCTCTCAAGATCAGAACGCTCAGAATCCCAGCCGACAGATGGGATTCCCTCGGGGGGTGAACGGCGGGTTCGGGTGTGGTAGGCCTTCCTGGCGAGGTCGAACTCGCCTTCCGCAACGAAGCTCCAGGGACTCGGCCTGCACTGCACCACGTTCCCGTACTTCACTTCCGGGGGGAGGCCTGCAATCCCACGGTCTTCATCGGTCAGCTCCACGCCGATGCGGCCCTGGCATACGGATCCGCCGGCCTGGCCCTCGTGGATGTAGCGCAAGCTCTTGGCCACCAACAGCCTGTTGTAGGCCTCTGCCACGGCAGCCCCAGGAGAGAGCCCCTCTCTACCCCAGGGGCCAAATAGCGCGACGAGCACGGCCGCCACGCCAAGCCCCACAGGCATTGCCACGAGGCCCATGCGCACCGGAAGAGGGAAGCGCCTCCATCCCATGGAACCCCCTCGCCCACGCCCAGCGGCCACGCGAGCCAATACCGGCTCTCTGATGTCGATAGCAGGGGTTCTCTCATAGAGAGACGCCAGCGCCTCACGCTCGTGGGGAGAGAGCGGGGCGGCGTCGCTGCATGCAGGGCAGACGGCTATATGCTCCCTGAGTTGGGCCCGCTCCTCAGAAGAGAGAATGCTCTCCTCATCCCGGACCAGTATCTCCTCGAACGCGCTATGTCTCACTGTTCCCTCCTTCCAGGGCACGGTAGGCTTTCCGGAACCTCTTTCGGGCACGCGCAACTCGCTGCCGTACGGCTTCGGGGCTTATCCCCAGGACCTTTGCCAAGTCCGGTGACTTGAACCCCTCCACCTCGTACAGGTACAGGCACTCGGCCATCTCCCGCGGCAAGCTCGCCATCACCTCGCGCACCAGCGTCCGCTGGTCTGACTCCTCCACAGGAGGGGTCTCGACCTTCACCTCTTGTCGCAAGGACAGAAGGGGCAGGAAGGAGATGACCCTCCGCCGGCGATGGTAGTCTCGGGCGAGGTTTGAAGCGATGGTGAAGAGCCACGCGGCGGGGGAGGTTCTGAGACGGAACTCGTGACGGTGACGGTAAGCCCTCAGAAACGTCTCCTGCACCAGGTCGCGCGCATCCTCGGTGTTCCCCACCATACCGAACAGGAATCGCCCTAGCCGCCCCTGGTAGGCCTCCACCAGGGCTACGAAGGCTGCCTCGTGACTAAGAGGCGCCTCTTCACTCACCGCGCCCTTTTCGGCCAAGGCTTTCTTCATCAGCCCCTCCATAACGTTTAACGAACGAGGGCGACAAAGTGTGACAGGGGGTCCCCGGCGAACTTGCTGCCGTTGCCGCAGGCGGGGGGGTGACGAGCCCTATTATGTGCTCGCCGCGAGCCGGGGGCTACAGGTTGAGGCGGGAAGCAACCCTGGGATCGTTGGCGCCACCGGCCTGTGCGCCCGAACCACGTGAGGATTTGCCGCCTCGTGAAGAAGATGGCCACGGTCCGCAAGACCCCCACCCCTCCGC
>JAUYDU010000177.1 GCA_030691665.1 Chloroflexota bacterium | reverse complement strand
GTAGTATCCTCGTAGCTTGCCTCCAACGCTATCCACCTCCGCTTGAGTTCGCCACTATATTCTACCAGCGCTGGAGCTTGCGAGGGCGTGGCGCGTACCCCCTTGATTGCCTTCTTCTCATCGTAGGCTCCGAACCTGGAGTGCTGCCATACCGTTACGTCTCTAGTGGTTAGTGGCATAAGTCTCGGTACGTATGACTGAGGTTGGCGGAGTGCACAACTCGCTTGGTCCACTCAAAAGGTTCTGCCTGCTGGTTTCGTGTGTCGGTGAAGGCGTAGATGGTCTGGCACACATCCTGGGGTGACGTGGCGTTCAGCCCCTGGAGGGCCTGCCGTGTCAGGATGCTGAACCAGCACTCCACCTGGTTCAGCCAGGAGGCGTGGGTAGGTGGGTGACGCCGTTCTTCTTCAGCGCGGCGATGACAGCATGAGGACTGAGAGAAAGCACGGAAGCGCTCTTTTCACTCGAACTCGTTGCCACAAGCCATTATACGTATACCGCGCGAGGCTGGTCAACATGACCGAAAGGCGGTTGACAAGCCCGCCGCTGCTGCTAGTATAGGTGTCAGGCGGGCGTAACTCAGCGGTAGAGTGCTTGCTTCCCAAGCAAGACGTCGAGGGTTCGAATCCCTTCGCCCGCTCCATGGATCAGGGTGCGGCTGGCCTGAATCCATTCTGCATTGTCACGATGTCCGACCCGTAGCGGCTCCACGAGCCCTCACAGGCCCAACCAAAGATATCGAAATTCGCAGCTCGAAGCCAATCAGTCAGTGGCACAGACACAGTGGTTTCCACTACCCGCATCACACATCCGTCAGGTGAAGTCTTGGCGCGGTACTCAAAACGGCTGGCTGGCCAGGAGTTCAACCAGAACTGAGTAGGCGGAGATACGAGTTCGAACAGTTCCTTGGCCTGGCCTTGGCGAAAGCTCAATACGTTACTGGCGAGGCTCTCCACACTCTGCCCCGACTGGGGCATGGCGAAGACGTTGAGTTGGGCGAAGTACCAGCCAGGGCTTGATGCAGGGATGACAACGTAGACGTTCGTCCTGTCCGTATTGTCGAGTTCCCAACTTGGAGGGATGTCTATGGAATACCTGTATACCGTATTGGTGTAGATCCACCATGAGGACAGGTTCTTCACGCGAGTTGGTGTTGGAGTTGGCCTGGGCGTGGGTGTCCAGGTTGGAGTTGGCCAAGGGGTACGGGTAGGCGTCGGCGTGGGCCAAGGCGTCGGCGTCCAGGTTGGTGTTGGCGTCGGCCAAGGCGTTGGAGTGGATGTGGGCGTGGCGGTGGGCCAGGCGGTAGGGGTGGGCGTTGGCGTCGCGGCGAACGACTTCAGGTCCTCTACTAGGCGAGGGTCCAGGGCAAGTGCCACTCCGCGCGCTGAAGCCCTCGATGTTTCAAGAGAAGTGATGGCCGCCAAGTTTCCACACCGGTTGACCACAGGGCCACCGCTCATGCCTGGTTCGACGGGTGCGGTTGTCTCCAAGTTCACCCATCCCGCACTGTCCATCGTAACGGCGGTGGTTGTGCCAAACCTTGTTAGATAGGCTCCGTCCACCATGCCCAAGGCAACTACCTCGTAAACGCTGGGCGGCACGTCTCCACTTCCGGCCGATGTAGATAGTTCTGAATAGATGTCGTGTGAGACGGGGATGGAGGGGAATGCTACCACCTGCGTCCGAAGCAGGGAGACATCGCCTGTCGAGCTTTTCGCCGCCCATCGCCCCGTCTTGGACGTGCCGTCTCGAAACGTAACCCTGATGGCGTCTGCGTCTGCTACCACATGCGTTGCAGTAAGAATGTAGGTTGAGGTGCTGCTAGCATCCACGATGAAGCCTGAACCAGTCATTAGTCCAGATGGTGATTCGGCTGTGACCTCCACCAGCGATGGCAGGAGCTTCAGGGTCGGGTCTTGTCCGGCATACGGAACCTGTACTGACTGGGCAACTCCGGACGAACCACCAGAGAAAGCCGCCACCAGGACGAAGATGCAATACACCCCTATGATCAGCCCCCCAAGCAGGCTTGCGACGGCAACGAGGTCGCGGGTCAGCCGGAACTTGCGAGCCAGCCGTACGATGATTGCGGCTGGTACGTACACCACGAACGACACTGCTGATATTGCCAGCAACGTGAACGGGATGCCGAACAGCCAAGCGAACACGAGTTGTACGACAGAGCGGTTAGCTAGGAACTCCGCCACCTGCTGTCGGTAGAGGAGTATCAGGACTGTTGGCCAGAAGAAAACGGCTACGGCAAGCGGCAGAACCCACACCAACGGTGACCATTCGGCTTCTTTGGGGGCTGATGAAGCCGACTGCACTGAAGTGGCGGGTGGTGACGGCTCTGCCTCCATAGCGACTGTGCGGAGCGTCGGCTCGCCTCTGCCGCACTTGGCACACCCTCTTTCGGCCACTTTGGGAGAGAACCTGCTGCAGGTTGGACACCGGTTCGACACGCCGTTCGCAGAGTGAGCTTTTGTGAAGCGGACGAGGCACCTTGAACACCTGTGAAGAGGGCCCCCATCTTCAAATGGTTCGCCACAGTTGTCGCAGACTCGGGGTTGGGAAGCGGGTGCGCCAACTGGGACCTCCCCGAACGTCAAGGTGGTGTCCTGGTTCATGACGGCTGGTTGTGCCCTATCAGCCTGTTCCTCCACTGTCGGTGATGTCGGTCGCCCGGGGGCCGAGGTGGGAGCCGTTCTTGACGCCAGGTAGCGCTCGCGGCTTGCCGCCCAGGCTCGCGCTCTGCGCTCGTCCGGAGATTCCAGCGTCTCTTCCTTTTCAGCCCGGTCCTCCGCGCTCCGGCCTCTTCGCCCTTCCAAGAACTGGCCAAGGCCCCTCAAGAACTGGAAACCCCCGAAGATAATAGCCCCCCATGCAACCAGATAGGTTCCGCCCCCGCCCGCGGCGACGTATGTTCCAATGGTCACAGCTAGACCCCCCAGCAGCCACAGCCCTCCGAGAAACATGTTCCCCTTGCCCTGGTCCTCCATAAGGTGCCCTCCGGGTTATTGCGAAAGAGAGAACCGAGAAGATACCGTGCGCTTTGGTGAGAACTGGTGTCGGGCTGAGACCGTCGGTGAGGCCACAACCAGGAGAGCGAACACGGTGTCTACACCAGTGGCAGACGAGCCAAAGCTGCGTTTGAGTGTCACGGCACCCATTTCATGAGGAGGAGTATGCCGATAGTCTGCGCTCCGACCAGCGGGAAGTCAACATCCTGTCGTGTACACCTGCCAGGTTCCCCACGCTAATGGAGCGTTAGAAGCACTACACTAGCAGATGCTCTCCTGCCCCAAACTGGCCCCTTCGCGCAGGCTGTTCGCTTCCTATCGGGGCCGCGTACCCGTTATAATACGGTTACATACGTGAGGAGCCTTGCATGACCACTTCTGCCGAACGAATCCGCCCAGTCCGCATCGTTGACGAGATGCGCAGCTCCTACCTGGACTACGCCATGAGCGT
>JAUYDU010000215.1 GCA_030691665.1 Chloroflexota bacterium | reverse complement strand
AGGACCTAGAGGACCAGGAAGGAGGGTGGCTAACCGGCCAGCGCGTGGTATCATTGCCAGAGGTGGGCAGACCCCAGGACCCAGCGGGAGTCTCTCTTATTCTGGCCCCATCCCTGTCTTAACAAGGGGGTCCACCTCAGTCGTCCCGTTTCGGACGCGTAGCCCCACAGCTTGGAAACGGCCTCATCAAGCGGCCTAGGAAGAAGGTAAGGATAACGCTTCAAGATATCGCCCAGAGTAGCCCTGGAATCGCCAGTCGCTTCTCGGGCAAGGCACTCAAGAGCCGCCATGGCGTGCTGGATGGCACCGGTTACATCAGGTTCGGGGCGCCTTGATAGATCTCGGACCGCCTCATGCAACTCACCACTCGTTGTGGGATAAGCCTCCGTGAGTGCTTCGGCGGCATTCTGCAAGGAAGATTCAAACGCTTCTGAACCTCGGGTCTGGATCGAACCGTGAACAAGCTGCCAGCCTATTCCAGCCTCCCGAAAGTACTCGTTGATTTCTTGTTCATATCGCTCAGCAACATCGGTATGGCGTCCTTCCAAGGATGCGTAGATGGCCTCAACGATGTCATAGACACGGTACCAGTCGCAGCCGAGAACAAGGTCCTGTACTTCGTACCAAACATTGGGGTACTCTGACCAATTACTCGGGTCCGGTAGTTTTCTTAGAACCCGGCACGCTACAGCGCGAAGGTCTGATGGCGCTAATCCCGCTTCACGTGAGATTTGAAGCAAGGCAGCTCGAAAGTCTCCAGGAGCATCTTCGCGAATCCTAATCTGCGTTTCTTTCGCACGATATCCATGTTTTCTAGAAAACGGGATTTGCTCCTCATCGCTCATGGCATCACCCCGGTACTATAGCTCTGGCAAGGCAACTCGCACGGTCCTAATTCTAGACGCTCTTGATTGCCTTTGCCAGAGTGCGAATTGGCTCATACTGAATGTTACCGAGGGAGGTATCGGTGCCTCAGAAATCATGTTACCTGGAGGTGGCATGACGCGAGGCAGCGTGCGAGAGTGCACGTGATGTTGTTTCGTTCATCTCCTTCCCAGAAAAGCCCTGGCCGCTCCACCTCCAGTTGCTTCTCGCGCTCCAGCGTTTCCTGGGAAACGTTCTACTGGAGCAGGTCCCCATACAGATCGAGTATCAGCCGCTTCACTTCCGGCGGCACGGGTGGGCGCCGACGTGCCCACGACGCGAGGGCGGCTCTTCGGCGCCGCCCATCCCACGCGCCCATGCCGGGGTACTCCACCCCCAGCACCTCCACGGCGGTGCGCTGGATGGACCGCCGCACCACCCACGCCCGCTGCTTGGTCATCCCCAGGAGCCGCCCCGCCTCTTTGCACTGGTAGCCCGCGAGGATGAGCGCCAGGAGGGCGTTCTGCGTCTCGGTGAGGACAGGCAGCAGCGCCTCGTACAGCAGGTGGCCCAGGGCCTCGCCCTCCACGGGCGACTCCCACAGGTCGTGGGCGTGGACAGGCCCGCTGGCCAGGGCCTCTGAGATGGGCGGGAGGTCCCGAGGTCCGGGCGCGTCCATGGAGTCGGTGAAGTATCGGCGCTTGCGTCGCGTCGTCGGGTTGAGCCGGCCGTCCACGGAGCTGCCACGCTTGCGCTCGTCGGAGATCGCATCCTTCGCCTCGGCCAGCAGATGCTCGACCGGGGCGTCCGGCTCCCGGAGCATCTCCCCCCAGATGGCCACCCTCGCCACCTGCTCCAGGTCCTCTCGGGCGTTGGGAGCGTCGCGGGACCAGCGCCAGGCGAGGCGCCGCACCCGCGGCTCCAGGGCCTCCAGTCGCGCTTGCGTCTCTTGCTCGGTGGCCATGTGGCACCGCCCTCTAGCCCTCCCCCTCTGGGGAGGCGCCCAAAAAGAGAAGCCCCCCACGGGGGCGCTTGTGGGGCGCTCCCCGTGAGGGGCTTGTTCCTATTCGGTTGTCTCTACTTCCGCTTTGACCACCAGTCCTGGACTGCTGCGGCTATCGCCTTCTCCGCCTTCTGCGCCGCCTCTTCGGGAAGGGCCTTCCCGTAGCGGCGAGCCTTCCTGCGGGCGCTCTTGCTCAAGGCGCCCATCGGCTCTTCCAGGTTGACGAAGAGGCCGATGATGGTGGAGGAGATTCTCACCAGGGCCACGGGCCTGAAGGTGAGGCTGTCCACTGTCAGGGCCACGATGGCGTAGGGTGGCTGGCTCTCCAGGTATATCTGCCGCCGCAGGGAGTCAAACTCCCCCTGGCGGAAGTGCCGCTGGTCTTGGTGCAGGCGCTCTCGCTCCGCCTGCCACTCCGCCATCCGCTGGGCTGCGTCGTCGCTCACCCAGTAGCGGACAGCCTCTTCTATCTTCTGGTCGCCCAGACCGTACAACCTTGTGGGCTGGAGAAAGCCACCAATTAGCCCCAGCCCCAAAGGTACGTGCTTGACCTGGCCGTCTCTGTCGTAGTGGCTGGCTTCTCGGCACTGAAAGTGCCCCTGGAAGCAGCGGTTGCCGTACCTGCGCCAGAGCTGCACCAGCCTTGTCTTACGAACCGCCGTGGCCCACCTGGGAGTTGTCATGGCGCTCCTTTCACTGAACGGGGCTGGTCAGGGCGCCATGCGTGGAGTTGACTAGGCGCTTACGGGCTGGGCCTCGGCGTCGGGCTTGGCGCCGTTGGTGGACACCTCGGGCTCGGCCTCGGCCTTCACGGCCAGGGCGTCGTAGGCGGCCTTGAGGGACGCCTGGTCCCTGGCCACGATGGGGGCGCCCGCCTTGTAGGCGGCCTCCACCTCGGCCTTGTAGGAGTCCTTCTCCTTGCGGGCGTCCTGGCGAGCGAAGGTGTGCAGGTTGGCCGTGAAGTTCTCA
>JAUYDU010000143.1 GCA_030691665.1 Chloroflexota bacterium | reverse complement strand
CGACACGCCAGCTGCCGCAGCCACCCGAGATATCCCACCTCGTCCCAGCGCCTGCGCTTCGGCTGCCAACATCAGACGTCGCTGGCGTTCATTCAGGCGCGGCCACAGCGCTGCAAACTTGGCCGCCAGGGTTGGGTCTTTTCCCATGCCCACAGTATCGGGACAAGATCACTATATGTCAAGGTTACTTCCTAGCGGGGTCTAACGGCGCGGAGCGCGCTACTATGGGACAGCACTAAGAAACTATCTCAAAGGGTGAGCCTCCGTTGACGTCTGAACCAGAGCAGGGCGCAGGCCAGTTGCAGCAGTCCCAAGTAGTTGGCAGCCTTCTTCTCATAGCGTACCAGGATGGCCCCGCATTTGGAGAGCCACGCCAGCGTTCTCTCCACCTCCCAGCGCCGCGCTGGGAACCGCTTCTGGCCAGCAGCGTCCAGCTTCTCCTCCCCGATACGTCGGATGTGGGGCACGTAGTCGTGCTTGGCCACAGCTTCTCTCCCCGTGGGGTTGTCGTACCCCTTGTCCAGGCACAGGTGTTGGGGTGTCTCCTCCGTGGGTTGAGGACGTTCAACGACGAGGGCGACGGGTGGCGTACCGAAAGCGCCTCTTGGGTGCTGAACTCGATATACCTGCCCCAATCACCGCAAGGGTTGACAGGGAGAAAGGGCGGCAGTATATACTCCTCCTGTCAGATGAGGGGCCTGCAACGATTGACGCGGGCCATATATGGGAAATCCCGGATCAAAAAGCCAAGGAGGTCCCCATGCCGGTCGAACACGACGTGGTCATAGTGGGCGCTGGCGCGGCCGGCCTCACCGCCGGCCTCTACTGCGCCAACCAGGGCCTGAAGACCGTGGTGCTGGAGCGCCTCATGCCCTACGCCCAGATAATAAACGCGGAGAAGATCGAGAACTTCCCCGGCTTCCCCACTCCGCCCACGGGCGGGGAACTGGGTGCCCGCATCCAGGAGCAGGCGATGAACGCCGGCACCGAGTTCGAGATGTCTGAGGCCACCGGCCTCGCCCTCAAAGACCCTTACCGGGTCGTGAGCACCGTCGACGGTGATTTCCGGGCCAAGGCCGTTATCATCGCGGCCGGCTCCACCCTCCGCAAGCTGGGCGTGCCGGGCGAGGAGGAACTCTGGGGCAGGGGCATCTCCCAGTGCGCCACGTGCGACGGCCCGCTCTTTCAGCGCGCAACCGTGGCCGTGGTGGGCGGCGGCGACTCGGCGGCGGACGAGGCGCTGACGCTCACCGAGTACTGCGGCAAGGTGTACCTCCTACACCGCAGCCCCAGACTTGACGCGCAGAAGTATCTCCAGGAGCGTATCCGCTCCGCGGCCAAGATAGAGCCGGTCTTCAACACCGTGGTGGAGCGCGTGCTGGGCCAGGACACCGTGACGGGCGTGCAGTTGCGAGACGTCAACACCAAGGCGGAGCGCACCCTGGACCTCACGGGAGTTTTCGTCTTCGTGGGGATAGCCCCCAGCACGCAGTTCCTGGGCGGCGTGCTCAAAACGGACGAGGGCGGACACATACCGGTGAACGCCTGGATGGAGACGGCGGTCCCCGGGGTGTACGCCGCGGGCGACATCCGCCAGCACTCGTCCAGCCAGCTCGTCAGCGCTGCGGGCGACGGCGCCACTGCCGCCATCGCAGCCTACCGCTACATCGCAGGCCGTCGCTGGCCCTAAACTAGCGATCCTCAGGTCGCTGCCCTTGCCGGGCCATACTGTACAGAAGCAAGAACTGGGCCCATTCTCGAACTGTGATTGGGGCATCCAGTATGACGAGTCCTCCAGAGTTGCATGGGATAGCGTCGCCAGCCATCGCCACTGACACGTACAGGGACGAGACTGCACCGTCTGTCACAGGGTGTAGCGTCCTGGGTCGTTGCCACACAGACGGGTTGACTGGGGATGCGTAGAGGACTTAGGATGTGCTCACCAATCTTCACCAGTACTGAGGCACCGCCATCCAGGGCCACCAGCATCACCGACCTGGTGTCCCAGGTGGGGCGGGAGTTCCTTCGCAAGGTCAGGGGAGGATAGCCAGCCCAGGGCCTCTGCCATAGCTGCATAACGGCTCCGACACGTCCCGTACAGCGGGACTCCACATGCCCCAGCGGGGGATCTGAGCAGATTGGAGGAGGCTTGCTGCCTGAGCCATCCCAGGACAGACTGACGGCGCTTCTATCGGCCTTACCCGTTAGACAGCGCCAGGTGGTGTTGCTCCGCTACGGCCTTGCGGGAGGGGAGTTCCTCTCCTTGCGGCAGGCTGGCAAGCGCCTCGGCATCACCGGGGAGCGGGTGCGGGTCATCGAGGGTGGTGCCATCGCCAGCTGCCAGTACCAGGATGGGCTGGCCCGGTGGGCCAGCCAGCCCCTGGTGGACGCCCTGGCCCAGGCTGGCGGCATCGCTCGCTTTGAGGAGGTGATGTCGGCGCTGCGCAGGAGGGCCACGCTCCAGCTTCCGCCCACGGAGGGGGTGGTAAGGTTCCTGTGCAGGCTGGACAAGCGAGTGGCGAGGGTGAGGACGGGCCGTGGCGAGGTGTGGGCGCTGCGGGACCG
>JAUYDU010000119.1 GCA_030691665.1 Chloroflexota bacterium | reverse complement strand
AGCACCCCGTAGCCACCGGCTCCTGTGAGGGAGCCGGCCCTTGACTGGTACGTCTTTGAACGTGAGAGGCTCCTCGTAGAAAGCTGTGCCCGTAGGCAAGACGCCTCCCGTGCGAACGCTCAGCACTCCCCGTTGTTCGCTGTGGACAATCCTCCGGAGGGCATCATATAGCGACGGATCACATCTTCTGAAGCGAGCGCCGTTTTGGCCCGTATCTTTTAGGTAGTCGGTGTATCTCCCGTCGTTACCCTTCCTCTCATCAGCGACGAGATACCACACCACCCCTAAGCGAAGCTCTGGCTCAGCAAAGGCGCTGGAACATAGCGACTTCAGGAGTGCGTACTTTCCGAAGTCGCCGAGGTCTCCGACGTACCTGTCCTGCATCGGTCACCCTAACCGCCAACGCGCACAATCACCTATGGTCCCCACCTACAACCCGAACACTCGGATGGCATTGAGGCGGAGGAACTTCTCCTGGGCCTCCGGCTTGAGGCCCAGCCCTTCGATCTGGGACAGGCATGGCGTGAAAAAGAGCATGGGGTAGTTGGTGGCAAACAGCACCTTGTCCTGCCCACGACCATTCATGAACTCAACCAGCGACCGCGGATAGTATTTGGGGAGATGGGCCGACGTATCGATGTAGACGTTGGGGTATTTGGCTGCCAGGGCGATCATCTCGTCGGTCCAGGGGTAGCCGATGTGCCCGCCCACGATGGTCAGCTCGGGGAAGGCCAGGGCCACTTCATCGATGTAGGGTATCGGCCGTCCCGGCTCCGAGGGGAACAGGGGCCCGGTGTGCCCCACCTGGCAGCAGAAGGGGATGCCTAGCTCGATGCACTTCACGAACAGCGGGTAGTACAGCCTGTCGTTGGGGGGAAGATTCCAGATCCAGGGAAGCATGTGCAACGCCCTCAGCCCGAGTTCCTTGACGGCGCGCTCCAGCTCCCGCACCGCGGCCATCGGCCTGCGGGGGTCGACGGTGGCCATCCCCAGGAAGCGATCAGGGTACTTCTGGACGAGGGCAGCGATATCATCGTTGGAGATGATGACCCCCTCCGGCCGCATCCAGGGCCGCAGGAAGGCCTTCTCCACCCCGGTCGCGTCCATCTCGGCCAGGGTAAGCTCGATGGGTATGCCCTCCGGCGGTGGGGTAACTTTGGCCCATCTTCTCAGGGATTCCATCTCGGGCATGTGTATTAGCTGGGGGAAACCCGGTTGGGCCCAGACATCGATAACGCCGCTGGTGGGTGCAGCCATCACTCCTTCCCCCTCGGGCCAATGGTGTTGAGATAGCCCTGATAGCTCCGCTTGGTTTCGTCGATGTGGTCGCCGCCGAACTTCTCCAGCATAGCCTCGGCCAGGCGCTCGGCCACCAGGCGGGCGACCTCCGTCTTGCCGCTGCCTGAGAAGCCGGTGAGAATGATGCGGAGGGGACGTTTGCTAATCATGGCGTGCCTTGAGGCTGCCGCCGAAGGGGGGTGCTCCCCCCAACGTCTGACAGGTAGAACCAGGCTCCCTTGATATCCCGCACGAGGAAGCCGGCTTTCTCATGCAGGCCGATGGAGGGCACATTGTCTGGGTTGATCGTGGCGAATATCTCGTCGATACCTTTGCTTTGGGCCGTCTTCACCACCTCCCGGTAGAGGGCTGAGGCGATGCCCTGGCGCCTGTGGTGGGGCAAGACGGTAACGAAGCGGATCCAGATGAGCGGCGCAACGATCGTGCGGTAGGCCAGCACAAAGCCGACGACTTCTCCAGCCCTTTCGGCGACGAAGCTATAACCCGAGCCGCGAAAGAAGTTCAGGGCCTTTTCGCTCGAGTCATACAGCGTGTATTCTTGCTGTGCGGAACTGAGGCTGTTCCAGTCCTCTCCTCGGTATTCGCGCTGCGCCTCGACATGGATTGCCCTGACAGCCTGATAGTCGCCCTCCTCCAAGGGGCGGATCAGAGTGCTCCCCTCGCCCGGTCTCACTCGATTGCTCCCCTCGGCCCTATCGTCTTCAGGTAGGCCTGATAGTTGCGCTTGGTCTCGTCGATGTGGTCGCCGCCGAACTTCTCCAGCATGGCCTCGGCCAGGACGATGGCCACCATGGCCTCGCCGATGACGCCGGCGGCAGGCACGGCGCAGATGTCGCTGCGCTCGTAGTGGGCCTGGATGGCCTCGCCCGTCGCCAGGTCGGCCGAGGGCAGGGGCTTGGGCAGGGTGGAGATGGGCTTGAGGGCTGCCCGCACGATGACCGGCTCGCCGTTGGTCATGCCGCCTTCCAGACCGCCGGCCCGATTGGTGGCCCGCCGCCAGGGGCGGTCGCCCCACTGCTCGGCGGGCAGGATGACGTCATGAGCCTGGGAGCCGGGCAGGCCAGCGAGGGCGAAGCCGCCACCGATCCCCACTCCCTTGACGGAGGGGATGCTCATGACGGCTTGAGCGAGGCGGCCGTCCAGCCTGCGGTCCCAGTGGACGTGGCTGCCGAGTCCGATGGGGACGCCGGTGGCCCACACCTCAAAGATGCCGCCCAGGGTATCGCCGCTCTCGCGGGCGGCGTCGATGGCCCGCACCATGCGCAGAGAAGCCTCGGGGTCGGCGCAGCGCACGGGCGATTCCTCCACCGCCTCCGCCACAGGCTTCGCCTGAGGCGAATCCGCCTTTGGCGGAGGATCGCCCTCCACCGCCGCGGTCACATCGCCGCCGGCCACGGTGTGGCTGTGTACGGCGCTGCCGAACTCCGCCAGACAGCGGCGGGCCACGGCGCCCACGGCCACTCGCGCCGCCGTCTCGCGGGCGCTGGCCCGCTCCAGGATCGGGCGGACGTCGTCCTGGCCGTACTTCATGACGCCGGCCAGGTCGGCGTGGCCGGGGCGCAGGCGGGTGAGCTTCTTGGCCGGCTCCTGGGTCGTCTCCACCTGCATCACGTCCTGCCAGTTCTGCCAATCGCGATTCTGAATGATCAGGCTGATGGGGCTGCCCAGGGTGAGGCCGTGGCGGACGCCGGAGAGGATCTCCGCTCGATCCTCCTCGATCTGCTGGCGCTGGCTGCGGCCGTATCCGCCCTGGCGGCGGCGCAGGTCGAGGGCGAGGTAATCTTCGCTCAAGGGCAGACCGGCGGGTAGGCCCTCGATGATGACCACCAGGGCCTTGCCGTGGGATTCGCCGGCGGTGAGGAAGCGGAACATCTCTGACCTCACTGGCCCGCCGGCTTCTCGCTGCCGGCAGCCCGCCGAGCAGCGGGCTGATCCTCCGCCAAAGGCGGATTCGCCTCAGGCGAAGCCTGTAGCGGAGGCGCGGCGGCGGGCTCGTCAGGGCTGATGGGCAGAGCCTGCCCGTTCTCGTCCAGCCGGTAGCGAGCGCCCAGGCGCTGGACGATCTGCTCGGGCGTCCAGCCGTCCCAGTCCACCTGGCGGGCATCGTCGCGGCGGGCGGTGCAGGTGAGGATGCACTGGCGACGAGTCCTGGTGGCATCGCGATAGGTGGTGTAGACGTCGATCTGGGCGCGATCGAGCTTCAGGTTGGGCAGCTCGTACAGGAGCATGTCGGCCGCCTTGGCGGTGACAGCTATCGCCTCCTGGAAGAGGCTGGTTATCTCCTGCCAGCGGCCGTCCACCATCTTGTACTGCCCCTGGGCGTTGCAGCCCACCCGGACGTAGTCGGGGCCGACCTCCATCAGCTCCATGGTCTGGACGCCGTGCCAGACCGAGGGCGGCACCTCTTTGGGCGGCCTGGCCGAGCGCCATCCCTCCATCGCTTCCTCGATGATCTCGCGAATGGTGGGGATATCCCCCGCCGCCGCCAGCTCGCGATACTTCAGGGAGGCGCGGCTGCCCTGCCAGACCACGTAGGCTATCAGGGCCCCGAATATGCCGATGGCCAGTATCGCCCACTCCATCTTCTCAGATGGCTCCCCTATGCTTCGTCCATGGCCTGGCGAGCGGCCTCGAACATGATCTCGGTGGGCGCCTTCAGGCCCGTCCATAGCTCGAAGGAGACGGCTCCCTGGCGGACGAGCATCGCCAGGCCGCCGAGAGTGCGAGCCCCCCGTTTCTTCGCTTCGGCGAGGAGTCTGGTCTCCAGGGGGTTGGCGATTATGTCAAATACCAGCCCTTCCCCAGGGATGAGCTGCGGTGGCACGGGCAGGTCGTGCTCGTGAGCGGTGTGGCGCATCCCTATCGGAGTACAGTTTACCAGAAGCTGACATTTTGACATGGCGGCGGCAAGGTCATCCTCGGTCGGGCGCATGTGCCGAAGGGCGGTTTCGCCCAGGCCGCCCAGGTCGTGGACGAGCCGTTCCGCCTTTGGCGGATCGATGTCGAAGATGGTGATGGAGGCGGCCTCGCCCTGGACGAGGGCCACGGTGGCGGCGCGACCTGCCCCGCCTGCTCCGAGCTGGATGACGTGCGCCCCCCGGGGATCGAAGCCGCCATCCTCGCGGAGGGCGCGATCGAAACCAGTGAGGTCGGTGTTGTAGCCATAGAGCCGTCCCTGGCGATTGACGATGGTGTTCACGGCGCCGATCCGCTCGGCCAGGGGGTCCAACTCGTCCAGGAGGGGGATGACATCCTCTTTGTAGGGCACGGTAACGTTGGCCCCCAGGCAGTGAGGCTCACGCATCCCTCGGATGCGCCCGGCGAGGTCCTCGCGTTCGGTCTCCCAGGCCTCGTAGCGAGCGTCGATGCGGCAGTGGTCGAGGGCCGTCTGCTGGAAGACGGGCGATATGGAGTGAGCCACGGGTTTGCCGATGAGGCCGATGAGTTTCGTCACTCTACCTCCCGCCGTACTGCTCGATGTTGCGGGTG
>JAUYDU010000109.1 GCA_030691665.1 Chloroflexota bacterium | reverse complement strand
GGTTTCGCCAGCCTTTGGCAAGTCTCCTCTAGCAGCCTGCCGGCGAGAGATCGCCACCGCTGCCCTCGCGCATGTCACTTAAAGACGCGCCAACGGGCCAGACGTTACCTTCACTCGTCAGACGGCATCGAATTTGCCGAGCCCAACCGAAGGGCCTACACAATTTACCTAGAACGCCTGTTTAGCCGAATAGTTAACTCAGCCTCCCCGATGAAATCGGGGGAGCATCTCCGCCCTTAGCGGACGCCGACTGTTTGTTGGGGATTTGCCTCGTCCTGAGAAGATACGATTGTCAGGCGAGGGGGGATTTACCGACCCCGCCTCAGGCGGGCCCAAGGCAGACCTGTCGGGGCGGCCCCTGCGGTTCGCGGCTTCAATAGTGGTCGGGGTGGGCAGATTCGAACTGCCGACCTCACGGTCCCGAACCGTGCGCTCTAGCCTAGCTGAGCTACACCCCGTTGAACCTCCTCCCCATCCACCAAACCAGTGGAGTCTCATTTTAGCAAACGGGACATAAAGTGTCGAGGGGGGGGCCGTTGAATGAGCTAGCGGAGAAAGGTAAACTATGCCCAGCTTTTCGAAGATCAGTCCGCTCCTGCCTCAGGCGGGCTCAGGGCAGGTCCGGCGGAAGGCATGGCCCGTCTGGACGCCTTCTATGCAACAGCCTCAGGACGAGTTGAGACGCGACCTGACGGTCGTTCGTAAGCACGTTTGGTTCATCGCCGCTGTCTTTGTGGGGGCCATCGTGGTTGCTCTGACCGCTGGCCTGGCCTTTGGCGTCAGCGGCCAGGCCACCGCCAGCGTGGAGGTGAGGGTGACGGCAGTGGAGCCAGTTTTCGGTCTGAAGTCCGTCGCTCCCTCCCTGGATGCCTACCAGGACCTGGCCGAGAGCCCCCAGGTGGTGGACAGGGTGCGCCAGAAGCTGGGGCCCGCCTCCGGCGGGGAAGACCTGCTGGCGAGGGTCGAGGTGAAAGGCTCTCGTGCCCCGGCCACCAGTGTCGCCGCCTTGGGTAGCACGCGGGTCGGAACCGTGAGCATCACCGCCCAGGGCGATTCCCCCCAGGAGGCGGCGGATCTGGCCAACGCCTGGGCGGAGGCGCTGGCGGCGGAGGCTGCTAACCTGCGCGCCGACCCCAAGCTGATGGCTGGCCTGCAAGAGCAGGTGAACCTGGCTCAGCAGAGGCTGGAAGGCGAGAGCGGCCTGGACAGCTCGTCGGGAGGGGGCCAGGAGCTGGAGGAGGTGCGCCAGGAGCTGGCGAGCAAACGGGAGGACCGGGCCGAGCTGAGCACTGCCGCTGCCAATGTGGATCAGGCGGTGGACTTCCTGCGCGCCGTCCAGAAAGGTTCGCCGCCGCCGTCTCTGGCCGAGGTGCGCCTGGCCCTGGCCGGCTTCCTGGGCGGCGGCCAGGACGAGGGCCTTCTCCAGGCAACGAGCGTGGACGAGCTGTTGGGCGGGCTGGAGTTGCGCCAGCAGCTACAGAGCGGGGCGCTGACTAGCTTATCTCAACAGGTGGATAGCCTGGCCACCCGCGAGCAGTCTCTGGAGTCGCAGGCGGCCGACAGGAAGGCGGCGCTGGCGAACTACGAGGACGCCGTACGCTCCCTCCAGGCGGCGGAGCTGGCTGCCCAGCTCACCGATGTGGGCGCGAAGGTCGAAGAGCGTGCCGCGGCCTCCTCCCAGGGGCTGGCCTGGCTGGCCCGCCTGGCGGCTGGTGCGGCCCTGGGCCTGGTGGTAGGGGTGGTGGGCGCCTTCGTGCTGGAGACGGTCGGCCCCCTCCGACGCTATCTGAGAAGGGAGGGCGGCCCGGGAGTCTAGTCCTGGCGACCACACCGCTAGACCTGCCTGCCGGCAGGCAGGGGTGGACAGGCTCTCCCTGGCCGAGGCGGCATGAACTTCCTCCTGAACGTCAACCTGGTTCTCCTCACCCAGGTCGCTGTCTACGGCCTGGCCTTCGCCCTGAGGGTGATGATCGCTCGCGCCCTGGGCGCCGAGGGCCAGGGCGAGTATTCCCTGTTCCTGCTGGTGGTCTCGGTGGCCTCCTCGGTGGCCACCCTGGGCATGAGCCTGGGCAACGTCTACTTCATCGGCAAGGCCAAGCACCCCCTGCGGGTGCTCCTCGCCAATAGCCATTTGCTGGTGCTGGCGGTGGCTGTCGTGGCCTCCGCCGTCGTGCTGGCGGTGGGGCTGGGCTTGGAGCCCAGAGCCTTCGTTTCCGGCAATGCCTTCTGGCTGTACGCCCTGGCCGTGCCCGCCTTCATGGAGTTCGTGCTCCTCACGGCTCTCCTCCAGGGCAGCAGCCGGTTCCTGGCCCTGAACATCGCCGTCTTCGCCCGCGGCTCCATCGTGGTGCCGGCCGCCGCCGTCCTGTGGGCCGGCGGCTGGCTCACCATGTTCAGTCTGCTGGCGGCCTGGGTGGGCTCCTACGTCCTGGCGGACATCGTAGCCCTGGGCGCCATTGGCGTGCGCAATTGGCTGGCTCGGCCGCGGTGGGCTGTCCTGCGAGAGCAGATCGCCTTCGGAGCGCCAGGCCAGGTGGCGACCGTCGTTCAGTTCCTGAACTACCGCCTGGATCAGTTTCTGGTGGTCGCCTTTCTGACGACGGCGGCGGTGGGTTACTACGCCGTGGCCGTAGGGGTGGGCGAGAGCGTCTGGTGGATCGGCAACTCCGTGGTCACCGTGCTCCTGCCGCGCCTGACCGGGATGAAGGCCGAGGAGGCGGCCGAGCTGACGCCCCTGATGTGTCGCAATACGATGCTGGTGAGCCTGGCGGCGGCGGTAGCCGTGGCTCTGGCCTCGCCGCTGGCTATCGAGCTCGTCTTCGGCGAGGAGTTCTCGCCGGCGGTGGCGCCTCTACTCTGGCTCATGCCCGGCGTGGTCGCCCTTAGCGGGGCGAAAATTCTCTCCAGCTACATCTTCAGCCAGGGCAGGGTCATCCTCAACACCTACGCCGCCGCCATCAGCCTGGCGGTCACCCTCCTCTTCGACCTGCTCCTCATCCCGCCCTTCGGCATCTCTGGGGCGGCCATCGCCTCCTCGTTGGCCTACGGGACTGCCTTCGCCCTTACCCTCTACTGGTACCGGCGGCTGTCGGGCAACAATGTGTGGGAGGCGGTGATACCCAGGGGCAGCGATGCGCGGCTGTATCTGGACGTGGCGCGCCGCCTGGGCGGCCGCTACGCGCCGGTGGGCAAGGCAGGTACGTAGGTTGGGGGGAGGTGGCTATGGATAGGCCGGTCCGCCCTGCGGACTCCGCCTCTGGCGGAGAGGCGGAGCGCATCAAGGAGGCCTACCGGTGGCGGCGAGCCCAGGGGCTGGACGAGACCGTGTGGACCGACCTGGACCCGCGGGTTCACTTCATGCGGTTTGAGGTGGAGCGGGAGGTGCTGCGAGCTCTTAAGCGGGCCGGCCTCGCGGAGGTGGGGTCGCTGGAGGTGCTGGACGTGGGCTGCGGCGATGGCCGCTTCCTGCGCTGGCTGGCCGAGCTGGGGGTGCCGCCGGCCAACCTCCACGGCATCGACCTCTTGCCTTTCCAGGTGGAGAGGGCGCGGGAGCTATCGCCGGCCATCGACGTGAGAGAAGGCAACGCCGAGAGCTTGCCCTACCCCCACGATTCGATGGATGTGGTGGCGGCCTTCACCACCCTCTCGGCCATCCTCGAGCCCCAGATGCGGGCGCGGGTGGCCGCCGAGATGCTGCGGGTGGTCAGGCCCACGGGCGTCGTTCTCTGCTTCGACGCCAGGTCCGAGAAGCCGGGCGGCGAGGTGGCGGGCCAGCCCTACTTTCGGGGGCTGTCGCGGCAGATGCTGGCCCGGCTGTTCCCCGCCTGTCGGCTGGAGTTTCGCCACCTGGTGCTGAACCTCTCCCTGTCCGACCGCCTGGCCCGCCTCTACACCTTCGGGCCGTGGGGGATCGCTCGATACAAGCGGAGGCCAGCCGAGCAGTTGCAGCCCTCGGTCCGTTATCCCCTCAAGTTCCCCTACCTGGTAGTGGAGGTGCTAAAGCTCTTCCCCTTCCTGCACACCCACTACCTGACCATCGTCCGCAAGGGTTCGCCGGCATAGGGTCTCGCCGATGCGTCTGTGCTTCGTCGGCGACCCCGATAGCATCCACGTCCAGCGCTGGGCGGGCTACTTCGCCGGCCGCGGCCACGAGGTGCACCTCGTATCCTTCTATCCGCCACGAGCGCCGCTGGAGGGCGTGCGGACGCATGCCCTCTACTCTCGGCCGCCCGAGGGCTGGCTGTGGCGGCGGGTGGCTGGTCGGGGCGAGGGGACAGGCCCTTCGGCTTCGCTCAGGACAGGCGGTGGGCGGCGGCGGTCGCAGGGCGGGGCGTACGGCATGGTGCCGCCGTCTCTGGCACGCCTGGTCACCTGGTCGCGCTATCGCTGGCAGGGCATCGAGCGCCTGGTGGGGGACATCCGGCCGGACGTCCTCCACGGCCACTACATCACTGACTACGCCCTGTACGCGACGGCGGCGCGATTTCATCCCTTTGTGGCGACGGCCTGGGGCTCGGACATCCTCATCGCCGCTCAGGGGTCGCCCCTGGGGCGAGCCATCGCCCGTTATGTGCTGGGGAAGGCGGATCTGATCACTGCTGACAGCGATCAGGTGATCGCCAGGATGCGAGAGCTGGGCGGGGCGCAGAAGGAGGTCGTGAAGATAGTCCTGGGCGTCAACCGCTCGTTTGTGGAGGCGGCGGAGGGAAGCGTGAATCGCCCAGGCGGGCGGCCGTCTGGCCGCAGGAAGGGGCCCCGACAAGCCGGGCCGTTGGTGATCAGCCTGCGCTCCCTGGAC
>JAUYDU010000083.1 GCA_030691665.1 Chloroflexota bacterium | reverse complement strand
GCCAGCAGGACGTAGGAGATGTGGGTCTGCACCAGCTCCACCTCTCCCACCGGGTGGGGGTAGGCGGCCGGCTCCAACAGCTCGCGAATCAGCTCCGGCAGCTCTGCTGTGGACATCGTTTTGCCCGCCGTAGGGAGTATAGCACCGCCTGGTGACAGCGGCGTATACTGCCGCTGGGGGCGCGACCCGTTCACGCTGGTGGGCAGGCTCATCCGGACCCCAGCCTGAAGGTCATTAACGATCTAGTTCATCTCTGCGGGTTGAAACCCGCAGCTTCCGTCCAAGCCGCGGACCTGCCTGCCGGCAGGCAGGTTTCAATCCGCGGGGGAGAACCAACCCATCAATTGCGAACCAGTTGCGCCAGGAAGGCCATGAAAGAAGCGAGGGTCGTCACCTGCTTTCTCCTGCGGCGGACGCCCAGCGGGGACGAGGTCCTGCTCCTGCGACGCAGCCAGCAGGTGGGCACCTACCGAGGTCGTTGGGCGGGGATCAGCGGCTACCTGGAGAAGGAGCCCCTCGCTCAGGCCTACGCCGAGATCGAGGAGGAGGCAGGGTTGGGGAAGGAGGACGTGCGGTTGCTGCGAGCGGGCGAGGCCCTTGAGGTGGTGGACGCGGCCAGCGACCGCCGCTGGATTGTCCACCCCTTTCTCTTCGAGGTTGACCGCCCGGAGAAGGTGCAGCTCGACTGGGAGCACGTCGAGGCACGCTGGATCCGGCCGCAGGAGATCGGTCGGTACGAGACCGTCCCCCAGCTAGCCGAGACCCTGGGGCGGGTGTACCCTTCGCCAGGCTCAGGGCAGGCTCCTCTGCCGCAGCCATGAGCGCCGTCAGCGCCGTCTACTTCGACCTCACGCCGCCGCGGCTGGTGACGGCCCTTATCACCGAGCAGGGCGTTTTCCGGCCGAGGGAGATACGCCCCCTTTCCACCCCCTTTCTGTCTCACATGTCTTGGAACACCACAAAAAAGGTGGCGCTGGCGACACCACATGCTATAATATAGTGCTTCTCGGCCCTCGACCGACTAACGGCCAGATAACCTCCATACCCAACACAATACAGCGGATATGACGAGCCAGCCTGAGACAACCGGTGAAGAGGGACCTGATCCCAGGGAAGCGCTAGAGAAGTTTGTTCTCGACAGTGAAGAACTCGCGCGCCTTGATGAGCTGACAAGTCAGTTCAACATCTTTGAAGCCCTGGGCATCGTACGACAAGAGATACGACACTCTGATTTCCTCGCTTGGTTGATGAACCCCGCTCAGACTCACGGTCTGGGCGACTACTTCTTGAAGGGCTTTCTGTTCAAGACAAGCGTCGAGGCCAGGATGCGGGGTAAAGAGACGATTTCGCCTGTGGATGTTGACGTCTGGGATCTGACCGAAACCGAAATCCGCCGGGAGTGGAGAAACATTGACATCCTGCTGGTCGAAAATGCCCAAAGGTTCGTCTGTGTGATCGAGAACAAGATCTACTCATCCGAGCACAGCGATCAGCTACGCCGGTATCGAGAGGTGGTGGAAACGGAATTCCCCGATTACACACGCCATTATGTGCTGCTCAACGTGAGTGGGGAGGAACCTTCAGACAGCGAATACTACGTTGGGGTTACGTATGATGAAGTTTGCGACGTTATTGAGCGCCTTTTGAAGATGAGGGCGTCAACTATCGGCGATGATGTGGCCACGGCGCTGTCTCATTACGTAACCATGATCAGGAGGCGCGTTATGCCAGACATGGAAATACAAGAGCTATGCAGACGAATTTACAGCAAACACCGGGCAGCCCTGGACCTCATTTATGAACACCGCCCCGATCTCCAAGCGGCGATTAGTGACGCTCTGCTCGAAATGATAAGGGCAGACCAAGAATTTACCCTCGACTTATCTTCCAAGCGCGTCATCCGCTTTCTTCCGGTCTCATGGGATAGGCCTGAACTTAAAGTAGGCCAAGGCTTCACGAAGACGGGGAGACTGTTATTGTTTCAGTTCTGGAACAATCCCAATTGGCTCGGACTCGGTCTTATGCTTGGACCGGGCGATGAAAACGTCAGGCGTCAAATATACGAAGCGGCCAGGAAGATGGGAAGCCCGTTCACGCTGGGCCCAAAGGGCTCGTCCACCAAGTTCGTGTGGTTGTTCTCGAAAGAGATCCTCCCCACCGCTGACTATGATGATCTCGATTTCGAGAAGATCCAGGCACGAGTACAGGAGGCGTGGTCGGCGTTCAAGTCAAACGAGTTGCCACTCATGATTAACCTCATCGATCAGGCCTTCCCATAGAACACCGCCTGCCTGCCGGCAGGCAGGTAGTCGCTGTTTCGGTCCGGCCTATGATGCGTGCCGTTGCCTCAGCTCTGGCCTGGCTTCTCGCCGTCGCCCTGGCGGCGGGCCTGGCTACCGCCTGCCAGGAGGAGAAAGAGGGGTCGCCCACCCCCACGCCCACGGCGACGGCTACTCCTGTCCGCACGGGCACGCCGACGGCGGTGGCCACCCGAACGCCGGCTGCAACGCGGACTACAACGCCGACGGCGGCCGCTACATCTACCCCCACCGCCACAGCGACGGCGGTGGCCGTTCCGGCCCAGCCGAGCGACTTCTCTCGATACGGCTCCACCATCGCTCGATATCTCACGGCTTCAGGCGGCTCGCCCACCTGCCTGGCTGAGCTGTTCGCAACCTGGTCGATGCCCACGCCGGTGTCCGAATGGGCGACCGAGTCCGGCTCCGTCAATTGCGCCGCCGGCGACCTGGACGGCGACGGCCAGGACGAATACCTCATCCGCGTGGCCAACCCGGTTGTGAGCGGCATCTGGCCCGATGCCGACGTGCTGATCTTCGACCGCCGGGCCGCCGGCTACGAGGTGGCCTTCCAGTCCAGCACAACGATGGGGCCCTCTCCGCCCTGGCTGCCGGTCATCCTGGGAATCGGCGACTTCAACAACGACGCCAAGCTGGAGGCCGGCTTCACGGCTGAGTCCTGCGGGGCTCACACTTGCTGGACATCGGTGTTCGTGCTGGCGTGGGATGGCCAGCGGTACGTCGACCTCGCTGGCGAGCAGATCACCGTGCCCTTCCCGCGGGCTATCAAGTTCGTTGACACCAACGGCGACGGCATTCAGGAGCTATACGTGGCGGCCGGCACCCAAGGCTCCGTGGGGGCAGGGCCGCAGCGGAACAGCAACCTGACCTACGCTTGGGATGGGGCAA
>JAUYDU010000055.1 GCA_030691665.1 Chloroflexota bacterium | reverse complement strand
GCGGACGAGGTAGGCCGCCGCCGTCAGCCCGGCCATTCCGGACCCAACAATGACTGCTCTCGTCATGGCGTACCTCTTCGTCCATTTCGGCGATGGCCGTGCTAGGCCAGCGCCAGGCCGAGTATCGGCCCCAGCTTAGGTCGGGCAGTTCCCGACAGCAACCATCATGCCTAGCCGCGCATCAAGAGCTACGTTAACAGCAGGAGGCCGCCCCTCGGCGGCCATCGCTACGCATGCGTTGTGACGTCTGCTTGAGGCTGGGGCGGGAGACGGGAATCGAACCAGTGTGACCTGCTTGGAAGGCAGGAGCTCTACCACTGAGCTACTCCCGCCCGCCCAGTCCGAGGATAGAGAGAGTCAGCAGAAAAGTCAAGGAAAGCTTGCTTGCCTGGCAGCGGGCGCAGGGCGCGCCTAGAGCGTGAGGCGATAGCCGCGCCTGGGCAGGGTGCGGATGATGTCTCGGCCTGGGCTGACCTTGCGAATCTTAGCGCGCAGGTTGCGCATGTGGGAGCGCACGATGTCGCCGCTGCCGGTGCGGGGGTAGAACCCCCAGACCTTCTCCAGCAGCTCCTCAGCCGTGACGACCATCCCCGGCCTCTCCATCAAGTACTCCAGCAGGCGAAACTCGGTGGGGGTTAGGGTTGCCGTGCCGGCCTCGGCCGAGAGAGCGAAGAGGCCGCGGTCCAGCGATAGGCCAGCCACGACCAGGGTCTTGGGCCCCGACGGCATGGTGGCGCCCAGAAGCCGTTTCAGGGCTTCGTCTACCTCCGAGCAGGCAAAGGGCTTGCTCAGCAGGTCGTCGCGCCCTATCCTCAGGGGGACGGAATCGGGCAGCCAGCGCAGAGCTGGCGGCACGAGAAACAGGGTGGGCACGTCTTGACGCTGGGGGTCTCGATGCAGCCAACGGCAAAAGTCCTGGGCAGACATGTCGGGCACAAGGGTATCGAAGACGATGGCGTCCACCGTCAAAGTGTGGAGACTGCGCAGCGCCTCCGTAGCACTGGCGGCAGCAACTACGTCATATCCTTTGGCCGCCAAGTGCTGGCAGGCCGACTGGCCGACGCTGGCAGTGCTGGAGACGAACAAGACTGTAGGCATGGCCGAGATGGGGTTGAGACATGTCATTATACCACCCTTGTCTACTGGGCTAAGAGCAAAGCCGGTACAGGCTCTCGCGAAAATCGTGAATGGCGATGAGCCGCTCTAGAAAGTATCTTCGCTGGCCGAGACTACCGAGGAGGCGAAGGGTCGCCTTCCTGTGGCCGTTGCTGATCTTGCTGGCGGCCTTCGTGGGCTTTCTCCAGCTGCTCACCACCGACGGCGGCACCGCCACCAGCACGACCACCAACTCGGCGCCCTTTGGGACGCCAACCGCTTCCCCGACGGAGTCGACGCCCACTCCCACGGCGACTCTCCCTCCTTTCACCTACTCGGACCCCCAATCGTTGGAGCAGGCCACAGTCCTAGAGGTCATCGATGGTGACACGATCGTTGTCCTGATCGGCAGCGAGGCGCAGCGAGTACGCTACTACGGCATCGATGCGCCCGATAAGGGCAAGCAATGCTTCAACGAGGCCACAGAGCGGAACCGCGAGTTGGTGGGAAGAACTGTCAGGCTAAAGTCCGACGTGCGAGACCAGGACGACTCCGGGCGCCTGCTGCGCTATGTGTTTACCGAGGAGGGCCTATCGGTGGACGCTGCTCTGGTGACCGAAGGGCTGGCCAAGGCCTGGCGCCAGGACGGATTCTATCGGGACCCCCTTATCGGCCTGGAGGATCATGCGCGCACCCAGGACATCGGGTGTTTGTGGAAATAGGCAGCGCCGCCAGGCACCTACCCCGATGGGCGTTCACACTCCGTTTGACCATGCTTTGGGCTCGACCGCAGCCTAAAGGCCTTTGACTATTTAAATTGCCACAGATTCACACAGATAAAACACAGAACCTCGTAGGTCGGGGCCTTATGGTCAACAACTGAATAGTGGCGCGAGTGTTTGGCAGAAGGTCGGGCTTAAGCCCGACGGCGACAGGCTGAAGCCTGTCCTTCTGGTGAGGCCAGTATTCTCTTAACGACCATTAGGGTGTGGTGTTGCCCCCGAAGCATGAATTGCCAAGACGATACCCAGTAGACCGGGACTCTCCACTTACTTGACGCTCTCCAACAAGAAGAGCATCTCGCCATTGTCGTACTTGACCAGGGGATGACTGCCGCTGGTGCCGTACCAGGCGGTCTGCCTTACCCCCGAGGAGCGTATCTCCAGCCGCCAGGTCTGGAAGCTGCCGGCTGGCACCTCCACCGTCTCTCGGCCAGCCACCCGCACGGTAAGGCGATTTCGCTGGGGCTTAGCTATTACTGCTGTAGCCAGGTTGAAGTAGGTGGCCTGGTGCTCTTCTTGCAGGCGGATGGTGCGCCAGAGGAAGAGAGAGGAGGCGGTGTCGTAGGCATGGTCGGGGACGCTCAGCCTATCGATACGCCCGTCTCTCTTGCCATTCTCAGTGGCTACGCGCTCCACCTCCACGGTATCGCCGAGGTAGCGCACATTGATGTTCAGCTCTCCCTTATCGCTGCTAATCACGCGCTCGCCGGAAACGGGCTTGAGGGTCTGGGACTCGACCAGCAGGATAGTGCGATCCTTGAACTCGGCGCTCTGGTACTCCTGCACCAGTCGCAGGCGGCCATCTTCCTCCTCGATGCTCAGCACACCCCTCCCCAGGGCCTCTCCATCCCGATTCACGATCGAGTAGGAAGCCTCCTCGCCCACCGTCCACGGAAGCGACGTCACCACGTCCTCGGTCGCAACCTCCTCGTCCACCGTGCAGCCTGCAAACGCCGAGAGGCTGGCAACCGCCGCCACAGCTACGAGCCAATGCAGGCCCTTCACCGGCTGTGCTCCGTTATGTCAACGCACCGGCCGCTGCCTGGCAGCAGACAGGGCCGCGCGGGCGTGCTCGACGGTCTCC
>JAUYDU010000049.1 GCA_030691665.1 Chloroflexota bacterium | reverse complement strand
AGGGCTCTCGACCCCGGAGTTGAAGCCGCCTCCCGAAGTCCCGTCGAGATTGGCGACAGTGCTGCCAATGTACCACTCTTCGTTCCAGGTAGACGGCGCAAATGCGCCGCCACTCCGGCAGCAGTGCAACTCTGTCACGGTACGGTTGGTGAAATTCGGCCGGTAAGAGGCGTACGGCATGGTGTTGATCTTCACCTTGATGCGCAGGAGCTTCTCCCAGTCGGCTGCGATGGCCTTCACTATCTCTTCTGCAAGCGCTCCCGGTTCACCCGCGTAGAACCCCACCGCGAACCCGCCCTCGTACCCCGCCTCTTTCAGGAGCGCTTTGGCGCGCTCCGCGTCAAAGGAGATGGGCTGCGCCACGCGCTTGACTATGGGGTCGTCGTCGTTCTCGCCCCCGATGTATGAGAGCCGACCCTGGCCCCCCAAGAGGGCCTGGTTAATGCCCTCTCGGTTTATGGCTAGGCTCATGGCCCAACGGACCTTACGCGCCCGCTCCATGCTGGCCGGGTCATCTGGAATCCCAACCCAGGGCAACTCGGGATGCCGGACCCGCTGAAGAGGAGTACCGCTGCGGGGATGGGTCGTCTCCAGGTAGTTGCCCCCCATTATGATGGCCATGTCTATTAAAGAGCCCTCCGGAGCCAGTTTGAACTTGCCGCCCCCGAGGACCGCCGGCCAATCTCTGATATGTATCTGGGATATCTGGGCCTCCCCAGTTTCCAGCATGGCCCTGCGAGTCGTAGACTCCGGGACCTCGACGTAGACCGCCCTTTTCACCGAAGGCGTTTGCGCGAAATGGTGTGGAACGGCTTCCAGCGTTATGCGGTCACCCGCGCTCCATTCCAGCAGCTTGAAAGGACCGGTCCCGATGATATTGCTGCGCATCCACTCCGCACCCTTCTCTTGAAAGGCGCGCTTGCTGAAGATGCCAATCGACTCGCGGAAACCCGTGGTCGTCTTCGGGTAGGTCGGAACGCCGAAAGCTTGCCAGTACATTCGGACGGTGCTGGGACCAACGCGCTCAACCTTCGTGCCTGGCTTCAGCGCGTCCAGGGCCTCCGACTTGGTAGCGTGCACGGACTCAGGCGCGATCACCTCGTTGAAGGTCCAGACGACGTCGTCCGCGGTCAGCTCACCCCACCCGCTGTGGAACTGCACGCCGCTGCGAATCTTGAAGTCCGTGTAGGACATGTCTGGGGCCAGCCGCCACGACTCGGCCAACGATGGCGCTTCCGTCAGTGTGCCGTCCGGAGCCCAGACGCTCGTGTGGAGCACGTCCATCACGGAGGCGAGGCCCAGCATCTCACATTGGGTGCAGTCCCTGGGCCATCCGCTCACACCCGTACCCACACTTGACACAGCGACAGTGAGGTTTCCCGCCTGCTTGACCGGCTCCGCTGTCGGAGTCGGGGTAGCGGTAGAGGTGGGTTTCGCTGTAGGCGTAGGCGCCGTCGTGGGAGTGGGTGGTGGGTTAGGTGTCGCCGTCGGTGTGGGCGTGGGTGTTGGGGTAGGCTTAGGGGTCTCCCCAGGCTTCAGCGTGGGGGTTGGTGTGGGAGTAGGAGGTATCGGCGTAGCGGTTGGAGTCGCTGTGGGGGCGGGCGGGACAGTTGGAGTTGCCGTTGGAGCAGGTGTGGGCGTTGGCGCAGGGGTTGGCGTTGGGGTGGCCGCGGGGCCGCAGGCCACGGCTAGGAAGAGGGCTGCCACGAGGACCAACGGGAGCACCTTGAGGATGGACCGCGAAAATACACGCACTGTGAGCCTCCTATGTATGAGTGAAGTGTGCTGTGGACGAGATCCTGTTGGTGATTCTGCTCCCCATCGCGCGGCGCAGTTAAAGAGCAACCGCGCCACCGAATCCTATCATGCTGTCGGAGCTCTTGTCAATTCCCGATTTGCGCTCTTATGGCAGCATACATACCCGCATGCGCGACGTTATCCGTCGCACCCTGACAATATCACTGAGGCCCTCCGGACGTGCACAAAACGCTGGATTGTACGCCGAGTCGCTAAGGCAACCGGGCAGGGGGTCGGGTGCGAAGACCTTGGCGGCTGTCGCGGGAGCTCCACGAGGGTAGCCGTCGCAACTGCTTCGAGAAATCAACACTCACACCCATAGTCGCTTCAAGACGATTTGCCATTGGCATGGTGTGAGCCGTTGTGCTAGGATGAAGGTCGTCAGGCACAAACGGGAAGGCGTGCTCGTAGTTGGTGACTCAGATAGTCGGGTGGCTCATCGGTGAGCGCCCTGCCGGGGGCCACGTGGGAGAGCACAAGTACTACTTCGCGTGGGGGCTGGACCCCTTGCCCCTGGACGAGTTGGTCAAGTTGGCCCACACACGCTGGGTGATAGAGCGGTTCTACCAGGATGCCAAGGGGGAGCTGGGGCTGGACGACTACGAAGGGCGGCTGTGGACTGGATTCCACCGCCATGTGGCCCTGGTCATGCTGGCCCACTGCTACCTCGCCCTGCGCCAAAGCTATGGCCCCAGCAGCGCCTCACCATCGCCCAAGGGCGCTTCCCCCCCCAAAGGGCCGTCAAAGGCGTCACCGCCCTAGGGAGGACCGTCCTTGAAGAGCTCTTCTCCCAAGTAGTCGATATGTTGACTAATGCGAGAGCCGATCCTTGAGCTTCGCTAACAAAGTAGTACTAGAAGTCTGGCCGGAAAGTCCTTTCCGAGGCGTTTCGGCCCCGAAAACCGTATCTGGTAAGGAGCCAGTTTGGCCACATTTCGGGGTTTCCGGCCAAGTCTCTAGCCCAACTTCTGTGAATGTCAAGAGAAAAGCCGCCCACCGAGATGTT
>JAUYDU010000013.1 GCA_030691665.1 Chloroflexota bacterium | reverse complement strand
GTCGCCCGGCGTCGAGGTGATCATGGGCATGACCAAGGACGCTCAGTTCGGGCCGGTGCTCATGTTCGGCCTGGGAGGCGTGTTCGTCGAGGTGCTGAAGGACGTTGCCTTCCGCATCGTGCCCCTGGAGCCCCGCGACGCCCGCCAGATGATCCGCGAGATCCAGGGCTTCCCGGTGCTGGAGGGAGTGCGGGGGCAGGAGCCAGCCGACCTGGCGGCCCTGGAGAACATGCTCCTGCGGCTGTCCTCCTTCGTGGAGGAGCACCCGGAGATCGCGGAGCTGGACCTGAACCCCGTGTTCGCCTACAAGGACGGCGCCCTGGCCGTGGACGCCCGCATCGTCCTGGCCTGAGGGGGGAGGGGGCATCACCCCAGCCATAAGGCTGGGGCATGAGTCATGTAGGGGCAGAGCTTCAGCTCTGCCCAGGGGGGCCCCGGGGAAAATGTCCTGCCGTCCCAGCACAGCGCTGGACAGGACAGACCTAAAGGTTTGTCCCTACGAGGTTTGAGGGAGAGACCATGGCGCGCCGCAGCGTCCCGTCCTCCTGGCCCACCGGCCTGATCGAGGTAGGAGCCAACGCCTACGCCTACGTGCAGGGGGGCGGCGGCACCGGCATCAGCAACGCCGGCCTGATCGTGGGCGAGGAGGGGCTGCTGGTCATCGACTCCCTGTTCCTGCCGCCGATGACCCAGGCCTTCCTGGCCGAGATCAGGAAGGTGAGCCGCAAGCCCGTCCGCCACCTGGTGATCACCCACCACCACGTGGACCACACCCTGGGCAATCAGTACTTCGTGGGCCGCCAGGGCGGCCGACCTTCGGCCCCGACCCAGGTCATCAGCCACGAGAACTGCCGCCAGGAGATGATCCGGGTGGGCCTGCCGCTGGAGCGCCTGGCGGCGCTCATGCCGGCTTTCGCCGACCAGTTCCGCCAGACGAAGCTGGTCCTGCCCGATCTGACCTACCGGGGCCAGCTCACCATCCACTTCGAGGAGCGAGTTGTCGAGCTCCTGTATCTAGGCGCTGCCCACACCATCGGCGACACGCTGGTCTACCTTCCCCAGGACAAGCTGCTGTTCGCCGGAGACATCGCCTTCCACTACGTGACGCCGCTGGCCTTCGAGGGTCACGTGAGCGCCTGGATCGACGCGGTCAGAGACATCGAGGGCCTGGAGGTGGAGACCATCGTGCCCGGCCACGGCCCCGTGGGAGGCAAGGCGGAGCTACGGGAGATGCGGGACTATCTGACCCTGCTCCGCCGCGAGGCCCGAAAGTGCCACCAGGAGGGGATGGACGAGTGGCAGGCGGCGCGGGCCATCCGCCTGAAGGGCTACAGCCAGTGGGCGAACCCCGAGCGGGTGCTCGCCAACGTGCGCAAGCTGTACCAGGAGTTCCGGAGCGAGACGCCCACGCCCCTGGACGCCGAGCAGACGTTCCGCGACATGCAGGCCTTCGCCCAGACGGGCGTAGTCGCCCAGGGGCCTGCCCTGAGCGTAGTCGAAGGGGAAGCGCCCGCTTGAGCGACCCAGACGGGCGCAGCCTGAACGAAAAGCTGGAGCGGGCCTTCAATCCGCGCACAGTGGCGGTGGTGGGGGACAAGCGGGCGATGGGCTACCTGTGGCTCAACGCCATGCAGACCTTCCGGGGCAAGGTCTACTCCGTCCAGATCGACGAGAACGAGATCCCCGGCATCGAGGCCCTGGGCGTCCCCAACTATCCGAGCCTCCTGGACATCCCCGACGAGGTGGACTACGTGGTGTGCGCCGTGCCGCGGGCAGTGAGCCCGCGCATCGTCGGCGACTGCATCCGCAAGGGGGTGGCGGCGGTGACCCTGTTCACCTCCGGCTTCGCCGAGACGGAGCAGGAGGAGGGGATTCGCCTCCAGAAGGAGTTGGGGCGGGTGGCGCGCGAGGCCGGCCTGGTGCTCATCGGCCCCAACTGCATGGGCATCTACAACCCCGGCCTGGGGCTGCGCAATGGCTTCGACCAGCCCGCGGGCGAGGCGGGGAACGTGGGGTTCATCTCCCAGAGCGGCACTCACTGCATCAACTTCAGCCACCTTGGCTACGGGCACGGGATTCGGTGCAGCAAGGCGGTGAGCTTCGGCAACGCCGAGGTGCTGGACGCGGCCGACTACCTGGAGTACCTGGCCGGCGACCCCCAGACGGAGGTCATCGGCCTGTACGTGGAGGGGGTACGCGACGGCCGGCGCTTCCTCGACGTGCTGCGCAGGACGGCCCGCCGCAAGCCAGTGGCGGTGTGGAAGGGGGGCCAGACGGAGGCCGGCCAGCGGGCGATCTACTCTCACACAGCGGCCCTGGCCTCCCGGGGGGCGATCTGGCAAGCGGCGATGCGCCAGGCAGGCGCCGTTACGGTGGACAGCCTGGAGGAGATGGTGGACGTGGTGAAGGCGCTGCTGTACATCTCCGCCGGAGGCGGACCCTCCGCCAAAGGCGGAGAACAGAGAACAGAGAACAGAGAACAGAGAGCAGGGAACAGACAGCCAGCGAACTAGCGGCCGGCGGGTGGGGCTGATCGCCATGACCGGCGGGCAGTCGGTGGTCATCGCCGACGCCTTCGGGCGGGCCGGGCTGGAGGTGCCGCTGCTGACGGCCGCCTCGTACGAGAAGCTGGCCTCGTTCTTCAACGTCATCGGCGGCAGCTATCGCAATCCGCTGGACGCGGGCGGCACCCTGGCCATGGGTTTCCACCTGGACAACCTGCGGCGCATGCTGGACATTCTGGACGAGGACGCCAACGTGGATGCTCTAGCGATGGAGCTGGGGGCGGCCTTCCTGGCCCGGCGCTGGCAGCAGAATCCCAGCCTGCTGGACCAGCTGGTGGAGCTGCTGGCGGCCCATAAGGAGCGCTCGCAGAAGCCCTTCCTGATGATCCTCCAGCCGGGGCACCTGGAGGGACAGATGGCGGAGGTGCGGGGCAAGCTGCTGGGGCGGGGCATCGCCACGTTCGCCAGCTTCCAGCAGGGGGCGTACGCCCTGGCGAAGGTGGTGGGCTACTGGCGGTTTCGGGCGGAGGTGGAGGCGTGAAGGCCTGCGGCAGATATGGGCGGTGGATCGCGTAGGGGCGCAGCATGCTGCGCCCCTACGCCTGTATCGATCCGGGGGATGATGGATAAGGCACCGTCAGGTTGACGGTTTCTCCCAGATAGGGATACGCTGGACGGGAATGGATACCGTAACCCTGTACGGGCAGACCTGAAGGCCTGCCTGCCGGCAGGCAGGTCTGCAGCTACGGAGTGGAGGGCAGACAGGGTCGTAGCTGCAGGGCTAAAGCCCTGCCAAGCTGACCAATTTGCAGACCTGAAGGTCTGCAGCTACGAATCGATCTGGGGGATGATGGATAAGCGGCAGGTCTACCTGGAACACGCGGCCACCACGCGCCTGCGGCCGGA
>JAUYDU010000012.1 GCA_030691665.1 Chloroflexota bacterium | reverse complement strand
AGGCGACTACCTGGCGGAAGACCTCTACGAGGACTGGTGCGCCGGCGAGCGGGAGCGCCTGAAGGAGCTTTGCCTGTCAGTGCTGACGAAGCTGGCTTCTCTGTACGCCGCGTCCGGTCAGTACGAGACGGCCGCTCACTACTGCCGCAAGGCCCTGGCCAGGGACAACTGTCGCGAGAGTGTCTACCGCGACCTGATGCGCTACCTGTGGTGGTCGGGGCACGGGCCCGAGGCGATCCGCCAGTATCGCCTCTGCCAGGATGTACTGGAGCGGGAGTTGGCCATCGACCCTCTGCCGGAGACCACTCGCCTGTACCAGCACATCGTCCAGGACCTGCGGGCCGCTCAACGAAAGCTCTAGGGCCGCCGCCAGCCATTTAACCGCCGCTTAACCGCCACCGTCTAGTTTGACGGTGGCGGTTGTCCTTGATTGCACAATCGCCCCTAAGCCGCTAGAAGCAGACATGGACACCGCGCCGGTATCGTTTGTCATCACGGCCTGGCTGGAGCCGCGCCAGGGAGAGCAGCCCGCTGAGTGGCGCTATCACGTGCGCCACGTCCAGAGCGGCCAGGAGGCTCGCTTCGCCCACCTCCAGGCCGTTCTCGGTTTCCTGGCCGAGAAAGCCGGCGTGCCGCTGCCGGTCGTGGCGTCCGAGGAGGACAGACAAGTTGGCCCTGGTGAGAAGGGGAGCCATATGAGCAACAACGGCCCGCTGGCAAGTCTGAGCGCCGAGCACGAGGTGGCCCTGGACATTCTGGACCGCCTGCAAGCGGCGGTGGAGAGTCTGGCGACCGGCTCTCCTCTCAGCCAACATCTGGCCGTCCTGGCCGAGGTCGCCCACTTCCTCACCGTTGATCTGGCTCAGCACATAAGGCAGGAAGAAGATGCCCTCTTTCCCCTGCTGGAAGAAGTCATGGGAGCAGGGGCAGGGCCGCCCGCGGTCATGCGGATGGAGCATCAAGAACTCAGCGAGCACATCGGGCCCTTTCAGGACTACGTTTCCGGCTGGGCCGCAGCGGGCAGTGCGCCGCCGGCAGAGGTGGCCCAGGGGAAGGATGTCGCGTACCATATCATCGGCCTGTTGCGCCAGCACATCGCCAAAGAGGAAGAGGTGCTCTTCCCCATGACCAGGCGGATGCTGAGCCCCGAGCAAATACGGGTGGTGGCCCAGAAGATGGCTGAACTGGGAGCGCAGGTGGGCTGAGCGCCTGAAGCCTAGACCAGGGGGGATGCCGGATGCCAAAGATCACCCGACGCCGCTTCCTGATACTGGGCGGAGCGGCTGCCGCCGCGGCCACAGCGACGCTGGTGATCGAGCCTCGTCTGGCCTTCCTCCAGACCGTCCCCACCATCGATAACCCCCTCCAGTTCTACCCCGAACGCGACTGGGAGAGCATCTACCGCGACCAGTACCGCTACGACAGCAGCTTCACCTTCATCTGCGCTCCTAACGATACCCACAACTGCCGCCTGCGCGCCTTCGTCCGCAACGGCATCATCACTCGCATTGAGCAGAACTACGACAACCAGGACGTGACCGATCTCTACGGAAACAAGCTCACCGCGGCCTGGAATCCCCGCGGCTGCCTCAAGGGCTATACCTTCACCCGCCGCATCTACGGGCCGTATCGCGTCCAGTACCCGGTCGTGCGCCTGGGCTGGAAGGAGTGGGCCGACGCTGGCTTCCCGGTGGGCGAAGATGGCCGGCCCGACCCCCAGTACTTCCGGCGGGGGGAGGATGAGTGGGTGCGGGTAAGCTGGGACGAGGCATCGGCCTACGTTGCCAAGGGTCTGCTGCACATCATGGAGAAGTACGGCGGCGAAGAGGGCGCCCGCCGCCTGCGAGAGCAGGGCTACCCGGAGCCGATGATCGAGGCAATGCACGGCACGGGGGCCCAGGTGATCAAGATCCGTCCCGGCATGTCCCTGCACGGCGCCCTGCGTCTCCAGGCCCTGAAGCGCTTCGCCAACATGCTGGCTCTGTACGACGGCAAGCTGGGGGCGCGCTCCTGGACGAACTACGACTGGCACGGCGACCTGCCCCCCGGCCATCCGATGGTCACGGGCGTGCAGACCCACGACGACGACCACAACAACTTCCGCCACGCCCGCCTGTTCATCATGCAGGGCGTCAACTTCATCGAGAACAAGATGTCCGATGCCCACTGGTGGATCGAGACCATGGAGCGGGGGGGCAAGATCGTGGTCATCGCCCCGGAGTACAGCCCGGCCAGCCAGAAGGCCGACTACTGGATACCCCTCCGTCCTGGCACCGACCCCGCCCTTCAGTTGGGCGTGACCAACGTCCTCATCCAGGAGCGGCTTTACGATGAGGACTTCGTCAAGCGATTCACCGACTTCCCCCTTCTGGTGCGCCTGGACAACCTGAAGCTCCTCCGTGCCAGCGACGTCATCGCCGGTTACGAGAACGCCGAACTGACCGGCTACAGCGTCACCGTCCAGAAGATCGCCCCTGAGCTCCGGCAGAAATGGGGCGACTTCGTAGTGTGGGACGCCAACAGCAATAGCCCCAAGCCGGTGACCCGCGAGGACGTGGGCGATAATTTCGTGGCCAAGGGCCTCGATCCCGCCCTGGAGGGAAGCTTCACGGTGCGGACGGTGGACGGCCAGCAGGTAGAGGCGAAGCCCGTCTTCCAGCTCTACAAGGAGCTGGCCGCCGAATACGATCTGGACACCACCGCCGAGATCACGAGCGCCCCCCAGGAGCTCATCCAGCGCCTGGCTCACGATCTGGCGACCATCAAGCCGGCCTGCGTCCACACCGGCGAGGGCGTGAACCACTACTTCCACTGCGATATCACCACTCGCGGCACCTTCCTGTGGATGGCCCTGACGGGCAACATCGGCAAGCCGGGTTCGGGCGTGGGCCACTGGGCGGGCAACTATAAGTTCTCCGTCTTCGATGGCCTGCCGGCCTTCAACGGGGAGGACCCCTTCAACATGACCCTGGCCCCGCACGTGAACGGCCGCGACGTGAAGGTCAAGAAGTACTACAAGCCGGAGAACGTCTGCTACTGGAACTACGAGGACCGGCCGCTGATCGTTGATGGCCGCGTATTCACCGGTCACACGCACATGCCCACGCCCACCAAGGCGCAGTGGACGGCCAACGTCAACCTGCTGAACAACGCCAAGTGGGCCTACAACATGGCTCATAACGTCGACCCGCACACTGAGATGAGCGTCATCAACGAGCTGGAGTGGACGGGGAGCTGCGAGTTCGCCGATATCGTCCTGCCGGTGCAGAGCTGGGCGGAGCTAACGCTGCCGGAGATGACCGCCTCCTGCTCCAACCCCTTCCTCCAGGCATGGAAGGGCGGCATCGCTCCCCTCTTCGAGAGCCGCAACGACGCCCAGATCATGGCCGGGGTGGCGGAGAAGCTGAGCGAGCTCACAGGCGACCGGCGCTACCGCGACTTCTTCAAGTTCATCCTGGAGGGCAAGGCTGAGGTCTACCTCCAGCGCATCCTGGACGCGGGGACTACCACCAACGGCTACCGGTTCGGCGACTTGGTCGGATCCGACCGGGCGTGGCTGATGCTCTTCCGCACCTACCCGCGCATCCCCGGCTGGGAGCAGATCAACGAGTCCAAGCCCTTCTACAACAAGACCGGCCGCATGGAGTTCTACCGGGACGAGGATGAGTTCATCGAGTACGGCGAGAACCTCATCGTCCACCGCGAGCCGGTGGAGGCTACCCCGTACCTGCCCAACGTTATCGTGGCCACTCACGACGCCATCCGCCCCGCCGACCAAGGCATCTCTCTGGAGGCGACGGGGGCCGATGAGCGGCAGGTGCGCAACGTCAAGATGTCCTGGGAGGAGGCCAAGCGAACCCGTAACCCTCTGTGGGAGCAGGGCTATCGCTTCTACTGCCTCACGCCGAAGTCGCGCCACACCGCCCACTCGAGCTGGGCAGTCACTGACTGGAACTTCATCTGGAGCAGCAACTTCGGCGACCCCTACCGCATGGACAAGCGGATGCCCGGCGTGGGCGAGCACCAGATCCACATGAACCCTGAGGACGCTCAGGAGCTGGGGATCAACGACGGCGACTACGTCTACGTGGACGCGAATCCCGAGGATCGGCCCTATCGCGGCTGGAAGCGGGACGACGACTTCTACAAGGTGGCGCGTCTGATGCTGCGCGTGAGGTACAACCCGGCCTACCCTCGCGGCGTGACGATGATGAAGCACTCCGCCTTTATGGCGACCCCTAAGACTGTGAAGGCCCAGCGGAACCGCCAGGACGGCCGCGCCGTCGCCGAGGACACCGGCTACCAGTCGAGCTTCCGCTTCGGCTCGCAGCAGAGCATCACCCGCGGCTGGCTTCAGCCCACCATGATGACCGACTCCCTGGTGCGCAAGAACGTCCTCGGCCAGACCATCGGCGAGGGCTACGAGGAGGACACCCACTCCCCCAACACCTGTCCCAAGGAGACGCTGGTTCGCATCACCAAGGCGGAGGACGGCGGCCTCGGTGGCCAGGGCGTTTGGGAGCCGGCCCAGACCGGCTATACGCCGGGCCAGGAGAATGCGGAGAAGCAGAAATACCTGCGGGGCGGTTTCCT
>JAUYDU010000550.1 GCA_030691665.1 Chloroflexota bacterium | reverse complement strand
GTGGTCCGGGTGGTATTTACCGGCCAGGTGGTAGTACACGAGCTTCACCAGCTCGTCGTCTGCATCCGGCGTCACGCCGAGGATGTGATATGCAGAGCCATCGAGCTGCTCTTTGTACCGGTCCAGGAACTGCTCCCGCTGGACCTCAACCAGGCGGGCCACCACCGCGAAGTAGACTGTTGCCCCATGCTTCATCATGATGGGCATCAGGATGTCGTTGTAGGCCCTCTGGCACTTCTGATTGACCTCCTCGACCAGCTTGTCAACCAGCTGCCTGAAGGCGACCTGCTCGGGGCCTGCCCCGTTAGCCTTCTTGGTCCAGGGTATTGTGATGCGTGCCATCTCTACTCCCTTCGTCCGAGCATGGGGTTTATGCTCCCGCCCGCAGGCTGCGCATGAAGCCTGACATCAGCGTCGCCACCATGCCGAAGGTCATGATCTGCGTCACGGGCTCCATCATGGCCCCGGCCGCCCCCGCCCCCGCGCCGGAGACCAGGCGGCCGGCCAGGTCCCCGAAGGGCTGCCCGACCCCGTAGGCGTTGTCCATGGCGATGGGGGCGTCCTGTGGCTTCCGGCACGCCAGCGCCAACAGAGGCAGCAGGGCCCGGGGGTGTATGCCGGCGTACTTCTGCTCTCGGGTCTGGAGGCCGGCGCGGTTCAGGGCCTCCATCCAGAGCCCGCCGCCGGCCGCCAGCAGCGGCGAAGAGAAGGATGTGCCGGCCTTGACCTCGAAGTCGGCGTCCCCCTTGGCGCTGGCCGTCAGGATGTTCACGCCGTAGAAGACCATGTCGGGCTTCACCAGCCCCTCGCGGGTGGGCCCGCGGCTGGACTGCGGCCAGATGTAGAAGGGGTCGAGGGTGATGGCGCCGGTGGCCCACACCTCCTCCATGGAGGCCGGCAGCAGGATGGTGCCTGGCGAGGGGCCGCCATTGCCGGCGGCGGCGTAGATGCCTATCGGCCTCTGGAAGGCCGCCAGGACCGCCGCGCGGATGGGGTTGTCGGGGTCGTCGTCGTCCGGTGTCCCCAGGGAGAGGTTCATGGCCTGGGGGTACATCGGGTCCTCGTTGGGAAGCCCAGCGGCCACCGCCTCCTCGTGCTTGGCGATGACGTGCTCGATGCCCATGATTACCGACTCCACCGTACCGTTTCCCAAGTCGCCCGTTAGAAATAGTTGATATTCCAGAGCTCTTGCCCACCCTGTCCGCCTTCCTGAAGTCCTCCGGTGTAGCCCTTCCCACTGGGGCCAGCCAATGAGCCACTCTCCGCAAACGCCCACGAGCCCATCAGGTATGCCGCCTTCATGCCGGAGTGGGCTTGGCGGTAGGGCCGCCCGGCTCGGGCTGGACGGAAAGAGTTTCCGGACCGGACCCGAACAGCGGGGATGATGGGGCTCCACCGGCGGTGGGAAGAGGTCGGGTTGGATGCCCCCAAAGTCGGGAGCCAGCTTCGGGGAGGCCAGGGGTCACCCCCCTGGGTCGGGCCGAGGGCGGTTTTCTTATAGAGCCTCCATGCAAAGGGGGAGACGGGTATGGACCAGCTTCATAGATGGACGGACTGTATTGACTCAAGAAAGGGGGCCAGGAGATGAGGATCATGGACGGCGGGTCGGCAGACAGTTTCGACGAGGCGGTGCGGCTGGCGTTCAAGGAGGCGGGCATGGCCGATGCCTCAACCGGAATCGCCAGGCTCTTCGCGTCGGTGGTGGACTCCAGGGAACTGAAAGTGGCGGCGGAGGACGCCATAGCAGCGGCAGTGAGGAGGCGCTACGGAAGGGACGTTTCATGGGAGAACCGGCCGTGGCTGGTGGTGGCGCCGTCCCTTCAGTTCGACGCCAGGGGCCTGCCCTGCATCACCGCTCGCTGCCAGAGCTACGTGGTGGCCGAGGCGGAGATAAGGACCGAGCAGAGGGGAAGCGGCTATCCGATTGCGCTGGTGGGGCCCCTGGGCAAGCCGCTGGTCCTCGTCCTGCCCCTGGTCTTCCTGGACGCCCTGCTGGACGACGACCTGCAGCGGTTCAGAGTGGTGTCCAGGGACGGCCGTGAGACCTGCTGGGACGTGCCGGCCATCAAGGAGCCGGTGAAGCTGCCGGACACGTTCGTTGCGGAGCTGGCGGGGTACCTGCGGCGTATGCCGGTGGTGGACTGGCTATGGGAGTTTGGCGCCCAGGGGAGGCGATTGGCGCCCCTGGTGGCTGGGGTCCTCATGGGGCTCCGGCTCCGCCAGCAGCGGGCCGGCCCAACGGAGGCGCAGCCCTGGACCCGCGAGTCGGTGTCTCAAGCTTTGGCTGGCCTGGGTCTCAACGCAGGAGAGATTCAGCAGATGTGGGAGCGGGCGGCGCCGGAGCTACGGAGCGACATGACCATGGAGGATGCCATCAGGTTGCTGCTAAGGAGTCAAGGATAGAAGGAGGTCTGCACATGGCAAGGGAGTTCACGAAGGAAGAGGTAATGGAGCTGGTGAAGATGGCGCGGGTGTACGCGCCCGGGCTCAACAACGAGCGTTTCTGCGCCCTGGTGGAGTCGGAAGCAGAGCTGGCCGATGACGTGTTCTTCGAGGCGGCCTGGGCGCTGGCGCGGATCGCGAGAGAGAAGAGTATCTCTCCCATTCAGGCCCTGGACCGGTTCCAGGAGATCACCAAGGAGCTTCGGGACGTGGAGTCGGCGGTGTCCCAGCAGCGGCAACTGCTGGCCGCCCTGGAGGGCAACGTGTACACGGTTCGGAGAGATTTGGCCGACAACTTGGGTAAGCAGAAAGAGGTCCAGAAGGCGAGGGCGCAGGAGGAGGCTGAGCTGGCGGCTTTCAGGAGGGCGGCGGAAAAGGAAAAGCAAGCCATCTCGGCGCATCTGGCCCAGGCGAGGGAGCGGGCCCAGGTCACCGAGCAGGAGATAGTGGCTGCGGGTGCGCTGAAGGCCGATCTCTCGCGGCGGGGACTGCGCCTCGGTCTGGTCCTGGACCTGTCCCAGGAGATACCTGATGACGAGGAGGCCAAGGGACGCCTGGCCGCCGCCGTAGAGCGCCACGGCTCTCTGGTCGCCGACACTGCCCACATGGAGAAACGCCTGGAGGACAAGAAGTCCGCCCTGGCCAAGGCGGACAAAGACTACAAAGAGAGGCGGGTGGCTCTGGACGAACTGCGGGCCGATGAGGCGCAGCAGGCGGAGCTTCGGCGCTTCCACCAACGCTTCAGCAAGCTGGAGCCGCTCATGGACCATTTCGTAACCTGGGAAGAGATTGGCCTCCGCCGCTGCATATCCTGCGGGTCCCGCTTCTGGGCCGAGGTGAAGCGCCCCAGGGGACTCTTCTACATTCAGAGGGACTATTTCGTCTGCCCCTGCTGCGGCTCCTTGCATGAGAGCTTCGACGAGGCGGCCCACCGCGCCGCGGGGCTCGACCTGAACCCCAAGGCCCGTCTCAAGTTCATCAAGGGGGACACAGGGGGATGGCTCGGCCCGTGAGAGGGCACGAATGCATCCCGCATCTGGGCTATCATTGTAACGCGGTTTTCCAAAAGGAAGTACTAGCCCCCGCAGCGGAGGCCTCTGTCACAAAACCAAGAGCCAGACACCCGAACGGGCATCTGGCTCTTCTTTGCCGCTATCTGGGACCGGGGCTATTCCTTCTTCTTGACCACGATGAGAGGCGTGCTGGCGATGCTACCGCCAGTGCCGGTGACGCGGATGGTGTAGATGCCCGGCGTCACCGCTGTGCTAAGCGCAGCCTTCACGTTGAAGGTC
>JAUYDU010000546.1 GCA_030691665.1 Chloroflexota bacterium | reverse complement strand
CCACCTTCAAGGCCCAACGGGTGGACGCCCCTCTCCTGGAGGGCTGCCTGGCCTACATCGAGTGCAGCCTGGAAGATGTCCTGCGCCTGGGCGACCACGCCCTGTTCGTGGGCAAGGTGCTGGCAGTGCAGGCCGACGACGAGGCCTTCGACGAGGCCTGGCTCCTGGCGGACGACGACCACAAGCCCCTCCACTACCTGGGCAGCGACCTCTACTCCTTCCTGGGCGAGCGGATGCAGGCGAAGCTGAGGACGAGCGAAGAGGGCACCGTCGAGCTGGCGGAGACGGTGGAGGAGAGGGAGCGCCGCGAGGAAGAGGAGGCCCGACGCCAGGAGCAGGCGGAGAAGGAGGGCGGCTAGGGGGGACTTGTAGTTACGTTGACTTTAACGTTAGAGGCCCTATAATTCAGACGGCTCACGTCCCAAGAGAGGGATCCAGAGGGGGAGGATAAGCAATGGACTTTCGCGACACACCAGAGGAAGTGACCTTCAGGCAAGAGGTCAGGGCGGTCATCGAGCGCGAGGCGCCCAAGCTGGAAGCGGGCGCCGACTTCGCGGGCGACTACATCGAGCAGTTCGCCGTCTCCCAGCAGTGGTTCAAGAAGCTGGGCGAGCTACGCTGGATCGCTCCCGCCTGGCCCAAAGAGTACGGCGGCGCCGGCATGACTGTCATGCAGCAGTTCATCTTCAACGAGGAGATGGCCCTGGCGCGGGCGCCCCGACCCCTGCATCTGATCATCGGCGTGGGCATGGCCGGCCCCACCCTCATCGTTCACGGCACCGAGGAGCAGAAAAAGTACTACCTGCCTCGCATCCTCTCTGGCGCGGACATCTGGTGTCAGGGCTATTCGGAGCCCGAGGCCGGCTCCGACCTCGCCTCCCTGCGCACGCGCGCCGTCGAGGACGGCGACGACTACATCATGAACGGCCAGAAGATCTGGACCAGCATCGCCCACCTGGCCAAGTGGATGATCTGTCTGGCCCGCACCGACCCCGACGCCCCCAAGCACAAGGGCATCACCTATTTCATTGTCGACATGAAGTCGCCCGGAATTGAGACGCGGCCGCTGGTGAACATGGTTGGCGGACACGAGTTCAACGAGGTCTTCTTCGACAACGTGCGGGTGCCCAAGGCCAACATCATCGGCGAGGAGAACCGCGGCTGGTACGCCGCCGTCACCACCCTCGACTTCGAACGCTCAGCCATCGGCTCGGCCGTCGGCCAGCGCCAGGCGGTGGAGGACCTCACCCGCTACGCTAAGGAGCACAACGAGGACGGCACCAGCACCCTCGCCCTCAACCCCATGCTCCGATACGAACTGGCCGACCGCCTGGTGGAGGCGGAAGTGGGACGGATGCTCTCCTATCGAGTCGTCTCTCTTCAGCACAAAGGCCTCATCCCCAACTACGAGGCGTCCGTAGTCAAGCTCTACAACATGGAGCTGAACCAGCGCATCGCCCGCACCGGCATGAACATCCTGGGCGCCTACGGCCAGTTGGACCGCGGCTCCAAGTGGGCGCCCCTGAGAGGTCGCATCAAGTACGCCTACCTGCGCTCTGTGGGCAGCACAATCGAGGGCGGCACCTCGGAGATCCAGCGCAACATCATCGCCAGCCGCGGCCTGGGCCTGCCGCGAGGCGACTAGTGGGGAGGAACAAGGAACAAGGGTAGGGAGGTGGGGTCTTGCCGCCTACGGCGGCCGCCTTGAGCGGCTTCCCTGTTCCTTGTTCCCTGAACCTCTAGGAAGACCATGGACTTCCGTGACACGTCCGAGCAAGCCGCCTTCCGGCAGCAGGTGCGCGACTTCCTGACCGGGGAACTGCCCGCCGGTTGGGGCAGCCCCGACTTCCACCTGCCCTTCGCCGAACGAATGGCCTTCTATCGCGAGTGGGCCAAGAAGCTTGGCCGCAAGGGCTGGATGGCTCCCGCCTGGCCCAAGGAGTACGGCGGCGCCGGCATGTCCATCATGGAGCAGTTCATCTTCAACGAGGAGGTGGCCAAGGCGCGAGCGCCGGCCGTGGGCGGCATCGGCGTCAACTTCGCCGGGCCCACCATCATCCTCTACGGCACAGAGGAGCAGAAGCAGGAGCACCTGCCGCCTATCCTGGCGGGGGACGTCGTCTGGTGCCAGGGCTTCTCCGAGCCCGGCGCCGGCTCTGACCTCGCTTCTTTGCAGACCCGCGCCGTGCGTGACGGCGACGACTACGTGATCAACGGCCAGACGACCTGGACCTCGGGCGCCCAGTTCGCCCAGAAGATGATCCTCCTCGCCCGCACTGACCCGGAAGCCCCCAAGCACAAGGGCATCAGCTACTTCCTCCTGGATATGAAGAGCCCCGGCATCGCCATCCAGCCCCTGGTCAACATCGCCGGAGTGCCAGGCTTCAACGAAGTGTTCTTCGACAACGTGCGGATATCCAGCAAGAACCTGCTGGGCGAAGAGAACCGGGGCTGGTATATCGGTACCGCCACCCTGGACTTCGAGCGCTCCAGCATCGGCGCCGCCTGGGCCACCGCTCAGGGGGTGGAGGACCTGGCGCACTACGCCCGCGAGCACCCCGATCGCGATCGGGGCTCCGCCCTCCTCCACAACCCGGCGGTGCGCTGGGAGCTGGCCGAGCGCTCCATCGAGGCGGAGGTAGCCCGCCTGCTGTCCTATCGAGTGGTGAGCCTTCAGAGTCGAGGCCTGGTGCCCAACTACGAGGCTTCGATCGCCAAGCTGTACACATCGGAGTTGCAACAGCGCATCGCCGCCACAGGCGTGAAGATCGCCGGCCTCTACGGCCTGCTCGATCGTCACTCCAAGGGGGCGCCCCTGAAAGGGCGGCTGATGCGGGCCTATCTGTGGTCGGTGGCCGCCACCATTGGCGGCGGCACGTCCGAAATACAAAGGAACATCATCGCCACCCGCGGCCTGGGCCTGCCGCGCGATTAGGCTTGGGGTAGGGGCGCAGCATGCTGCGCCCCTACAGAGGGGGAGGATAACAGCATGGACTTTCGCTTTACGCCTGAAGAAGAAGGCTTCCGCCAGGAGATACGCACCTTCCTCCACCAGGAGCTGCCCCCGGACTGGGACTACGAGCCCTTCGAGGAGAGCGACGAGGAGTGGCGGTTCTCCCGCGCCTTCGTCAAGAAGCTGGCGCAGAAGGGGTGGGTCGCCCCCGCCTGGCCCAGGGAGTACGGCGGCATGGCCGCCCCCTACATGCATCAGCTCATCATGGCCGAGGAGATGGCCTACCATCGGGCCCCCCTGACCCCCGTCGCCATGGCCATCGGCTATCTGGGCCCGTCGATCATCGTCTTCGGCAGCGACGAGCAGAAGAGACAGCACCTGCCTGGCATCACCTCGGGCGACGTCATGTGGTGCCAGGGCTACTCCGAGCCTAACGCCGGCTCCGACCTGGCGTCGCTGCAAGCGCGGGCTGTCAAGGACGGCGACGACTACGTCATCAACGGCCAGAAGACGTGGTCCTCGGGCGCCCACCGGGCCGACTGGTGCTTCTTCCTGGCCCGCACCGACCCCGAGGCGCCCAAGCACAAGGGCATCAGCTACTTCCTGGTGGACATGAAGACGCCGGGGATCAGCGTTCAGCCCCTCATCAACCTGGCCGACCTGCACGGCTTCAACGATGTCTACTTCGACAACGTGCGCCTGCCCAGGAGCGGCCTTCTGGGCGAGGAGAACCGCGGCTGGTACGTGGCCATGGCCACTCTGGACTTCGAGCGCTCCAACGTCAGCGGCGCCGCCGCCGCCCAGCGCCGATTCGAGGAGCTGGTGGCCTACTGCCGCGAGAACAAGACTAACGGCAAGCCGGCCATCAAGGAGCCGACGGTTCGGCATAAGATGTCGGAGATGGCCATCGAGATCGAGGTGGGGCGCTACATCTCCTACCGCGTCGCCTCCATCCAGGCCCGCGGCCAGATCCCCAACTACGAGGCGTCCATCGCCAAGATCTACCACTCGGAGCTGACCCAGCGGCTGGCCCGCACCGGCATCAGCGTGCTGGGACTTTACGGCCAGTTGCACGAGGACTCCAAGTGGGCGCACCTGAAGGGCCGCCTGGAGAGAGCGTACCTGACGACGGTGGGGCAGACCATCGCCGCCGGCACCTCGGAGGTGCAACGCAACATCATCGCCACCCGCGGCCTCGGCCTGCCGCGCGATTAGGAACATGGGGGAGGCGGGGTCTTGTTCCCTGTTCCTTGTTCCCTGAACCGATAAGGAGACGGCCATGGAC
>JAUYDU010000497.1 GCA_030691665.1 Chloroflexota bacterium | reverse complement strand
CGGCCTGACGCAGATGGCCTGGTCAGCGGCCACGCCCTCGTCTGCGGAAGGCAGCAGCCTGGCCAGCCTCGCCGCGTCCAGGGCGAAGCCCGAGGCTGGGACGGGAGGGCCACCCACCAGGGCGATCAATCCGTCGTAGCGTCCACCGCTCCCCACCGCCTCACCGTTCGCCACAAACTGGAACACCGGCCCCGTATAATACTCGAAGTTGCGCACCAGCGTGGTCGCCACCCGGCAGCGGCAGGCGAGGGCGGTCAAGGCCTCGACCACCACGGTTAACTCGTCCAGGGGCCCAGCCATGTCGGGCACCGCCTTCAGAAAGGCATTTCTCAGGTTGGACAAATAGGCGCTGCCACCCCCCTCGCCCTGGAACAGCAGCCGCAGGGACGTAGTCAAGGATGGGAGCCGCTCCTCCACCTCGGACAGGGCCGCCAGGTCGCCGTCGAGGATGCGATCGTAGACGCGTAGCTGGTCGGCGCTCTCCAGGCCGGCCTGAACCAGGACCGATCGGACGATGCCGGGGTGGGAGAGACGCACCTCCACCGGCACCAGCCCGAGCTGCTCCAGCACCTGGCAACCCAGAAGGATGAGCTCCACGTCGCCGCTTGGCTGGGTGTCGCCCATCAACTCTACCCCGCACTGCCAGCTCTCCCGCGGCTCATCGCCATCAGCGAAGCGAAAGACGTTCTGGATGTAGAACAGCTTGGCTAGCTTCTCCTGCTGGCGGTGCTCCACGAACAGGCGGGCCACCGGTATGGTCGCGTCTGGCCGCAGAACGACCCGCTCGCCGCTCCAGCCGTCCCAGTCGAGGAAGGAGTAAACGCGCCCCAGCATTTGGGGCGAGAGGGTGCCAGCGGCAGTGAACAGGTGCAAGTGCTCGATGGTGGGCGTTCGCACCTCCTGATAGCCCCAGGCCAGGCAGACGCTGCGAAAGGCGTCCTCCACCCGGCGGAAGCGAGCCATATCCGCGGGCAGCAAATCGCGCATGCCACGGCAGCGCGGGGATTCTTCGACCATGAACAAGCCTTTCGTCTCGAGAGTTGGCCTCATTCTACCGCAGCAGCCTGGCAGATTCAACGAGACAGAAGATGGGGGTAGCGTCTCATCCATTCATGACGTATTTCGTAGGTCGGGGCCCTAGCCCCGACCGCAGTTCCCGGTGAGGGGCAGGGCTGGGGCCCTGCCCTACATCATGAACAAATGGAACGAGACAGAAGATGGGATGAGACTGCCAGGAAGGGTATAATCAATGTAGTGATATGAGATACAGGAAGCTCCGCCGCAAGCCGAGGCTGCGCCTGGGAGCGGCGCTGTTTGCCTTCTTGGGCGCTTTGGTGCTGATCGCCGCGGCTTGCGGCCCCGGCGGGCCCGATGGCGCCGTCCACGTGCTCACCGCCAAGGGCGACGTGAACCCCGTCATGGCCCGGTACATCGACCGGGGTATCGATCAGGCCGAGGACGCCAACGCCGTGGCGGTGGTTATCAGGCTGGATACCCCCGGCGGCCTCATGTCGTCGATGGAGGACATCGTTCAGCGCCTGGAGGAGGATAGAATACCGGTCATCGTCTACGTGTCGCCGTCGGGAGCGAAAGCGGCCTCGGCGGGGACCTTCATCACCATGGCCGCCAACGTCGCTGCCATGGCTCCCGGCACCAATATCGGTGCCGCTCACCCCGTAGGCGCCCAGGGGGAAGACATCGAGGGGACGCTGGGCGACAAGGTGACCAACAATGCCGTCGCCTACATCCAGGGCATTGCCAACTTGCGGGGCCGCAACGCGGAGTGGGCAGAGAAGGCGGTGCGAGAGAGCGCCTCTGTCTACCAGGACGACGCGCTGGCCCTCGACGTGATCGACCTGGTTGCCCCCGACCTGCCGTCCTTGCTGCAGGCAGTCGACGGCCGTGAGGTCAAGCTGGTCCAGGGGCCGGCTATCCTAAACGTAAAGGATGCCCCCATCGTCCACAACGACATGAATCTCGCCGAGCGCTTCCTGGACATCATCAGCGACCCCAACATCACCTTCCTCCTCCTCAGTTTGGGTTCCATCGCCCTTTTCTACGAGATCGTCGCCCCCGGCCACATCTTTCCCGGTGTCTTCGGCGTCATCGCTCTTATCATGGCTTTCTTCTCTCTGAGCGTGCTTCCTTTCAACTGGGCCGGGCTCGCCCTTATCTTCGTGGCCTTCGCGCTGTTCGGCGCCGAGATCTTCGTGACCAGCGGCGGCATATTAGGCATCGGGGGGGTAGTCGCCCTCATTTTGGGCGGCCTCCTCTTCACCAGCGGCAACCCGCCCGAGTTCCAGGTGTCGAAGTGGCTGATCTATGGCCTGGGAGCGGGGATCGGCGCCTTCTTCCTGTTTGTGGTAACCTCGATCATCCGTATCCGCAGGCAGCCAGCGGTGGTGGGCATCCACACCCTCGTCGGCCGCCGCGCCGTAGCCCGCTCGCCCCTTGACCCCAGCGGAATGGTGTTCGTGAACGGCGAGCACTGGACAGCCATCGTGGAAGATGGGAGAGTGGAGGAAGGCGAGGCGGTCGTCGTCACCGGCGTCGAAGGCCTCAAGCTAAGAGTCAAGAAGGAGGAAGGAGCAAGTGATGACTAGCAGCCAACCCGTGGAGAGCGCCCGGGTATCCAGGATTCTCACCGTTCTCGGCTACATCCTGCTGTTCCCCCTCTTCCCCCTGGCCGTGAAGATCGTCCAGGAGTACGAACGAGGGGTCATCTTTCGCCTGGGCCGTCTGGTGGGCGCCAAAGGGCCGGGTCTATTCCTCATCCTGCCCATCGTGGACAGGATGGTGAAGATGGACCTGCGTGTCTTCACCCTGGACGTGCCGAGCCAGGAGATCATCACCCGCGACAACGTGACGGTTAAGGTGGACGCGGTAATCTACTTCCGGGTGGTCAATCCCGAGGATGCGGTGGTGAAGGTGGAGAACTACTACCGCGCCACCGCTCTCATCGCCCAGACCACCCTGCGCAGCACCATTGGCCAGTCGGAACTGGACGAACTTCTGGCCCAACGCGAGGAGATCAACGCGCGTCTCCAGGTGGCGATCGACGAGGCCACCGAGCCCTGGGGGATCAAGGTGAGTATGGTGGAGGTTAGGGACGTGCTGCTGGCGCCGGAGATGATACGGACCATCGCCCGCCAGGCGGAGGCCGAGCGGGAGCGACGGGCTAAGGTCATCCACGCCGAGGGCGAGTTTCAGGCCGCCCAGCGCTTGGCCGACGCCGGTCGGATCATTGCGGCCTCCCCCGGAACTCTTCAGCTCCGCTACCTCCAGACCTTGACCGAGATCACCAGCGAGCGCACCAACACTCTGATCTTCCCCATACCGATCGACCTCCTT
>JAUYDU010000468.1 GCA_030691665.1 Chloroflexota bacterium | reverse complement strand
GTCGCCCTCCATGCCGTGGGGCTGTCGGGGATCGAGGCCGGTCAGGCCGCCGTCGTCACAGGGGCCGGACCCATCGGCCTTCTCGTCGTCGAGGTGCGGAAGGAGCGGGGGGTGCAGCCGATCCTTGTCAGCGAGCCTTCCGGGCTCCGCCGAGCCATTGCTGCCAGGCTGGAGCTCGACCAGGTGGTCGACCCGAGCGCCGTCAGCCTGGCCGATCTCGTGCGCTCCCAGACCGGGCGCGGCGTCCATGTGGTGTTCGAGTGCTCTGGCTCGCCAGCCGCCGCTGAGTTGGGGCTGGGGCTGCTGCGGCCGGCCGGCAGCCTGATGATCGTGGGCAGCAGCGAGAGGTCCTTCTCCCTGTCCACGCTTATGCTGATGGCGAGGGAGTTGCGCGTCCAGGGCGTGTACGGCAATCCGGGGCTGTACGCCGCTGCCCTGGAGATGCTGGCCGCGGGAAAGATTCACGCCCAAGATATCATAACTCGTATCGTGCCGTTGGCAGAGGCGGAGGCCTGCTTGCGCGAGCTGGCCGATTCGCCCGTCGAGGGGAAGGTGCTCGTCGAACCCTGGCTGTAGATCAGCCGAAGGCTGATCCGCCTCTGGCGGAAAGGAGAGATAGCGGTGGCGGTGAAGTTCGGCGTCCAGCTCCCTCAGTCCGATGTGGAGTGGTCGGAGCTTCTGCATATCTGGCAGGCGCTGGATGAGGATTCGCCCTTCGAATCGGCCTGGACCATGGACCATTTCGTCACCGGTCGCACCCAGGGGGAGGCGGGAGGCTCGTGTCTGGAGGGCTGGACGGCTCTGGCCGCCCTGGCTCAGGCCACCCGCCGCATCCGCGTGGGCTGCCTGGTGACCGGCGTGACCTATCGTCATCCGGCGGTGCTGGCCAAGATGGCCACCACGGTGGATATCATCAGCAACGGCCGCCTGGAGTTCGGCATCGGCGCCGCCTGGCACGAGTACGAGCACCGGGCGTACGGCATTCCCTTCCCCACGATGAAGGAGCGCCAGGATCGCCTGGAGGAGGCGCTCCAACTCATGAAGGCCCTGTGGGCCAGCCCTCCGGCCCGCTTCCAGGGGAAGTATTACCGGCTAGAGGATGCCCCGTACAACCCACCCAACGTTCAGAAACCCCATCCGCCGATCATGATCGGCGGCAGCGGCCCCAAGCGCACCCTGCGCACGGCCGCCCGCTACGCCGACGCCGTCAACCTGTGGGGCCCGCCGGAGATGGTTCGTCAGAGCGTGGAGGCGCTGAAGGGGCACTGCCAGGACGTGGGCCGCGACTTCTCGCAGATGCGGGTAACGGTCTTTCTCCCCATCCCTGCCAGCATGGACGCTGCCCGGGCCATCACCGGCCGCTTCGTGGAGGCGGGCTTCGACGATTTCATCGTGACCCAGTTCACCCGCCCGGATCTCGATACGCTACTCCGCTTCGCCGATGAAGTGATACCGGCCTTCCGGTAGGAGAGCAGGGCGCACCCGGAGCAGGCAAACTGCGACGTCTGCTCGCCGCCCCGGACTGCCAGCTCGGCCGCATGGCCGGCTTGCGCCGTTTGGCTGGTGAGCGTGGCGTGGATCGCACCCCCGACGCGGATGGCGCCGCTTTCGTCGGTGGGGAAGTTGGTCACCTCCGCCCGCAGCGGGTAGGCGAAGGCCAGAAGGGAAATGCCGCCCGCCAGTACAGCCCCCACAATGACGCCGCCAATGGCGGCCAAGATCACCCTCGTCATGCCCGTTACCTCCTATTGGGGTCGCTCCGTTCTCGCGGGCAGCATCGCCCAGGGCCGTGCTCTTGTCAACCGCGAACGCGGGCACCTGCCATCATGATTTGAGCGGCTTCGACAAACGTAGAATCCCTCAAGGGGTTGACAAAATCGGGATAAGGAGTAAACTGGCCGCAGTGTTAGCGAGGTCGAGAAGGCCGAGGCCTTTTCGACCCGGCAAAGGGTAGTCTGGTTCCAAGGAGGGAAGAGTATGAAAGCCCTCAGGAGAGCACTAGGCGTTCTTGCCATAGCCTTGGTGGTCGCCTTAGCCTTCTTCATCGTCCCCGGCATCACAGATTCCGGTCAGCAGGCTTCTGCCGAAGCGCCGTTTTCCCTGATCTACTACGATGCCCATATGCACACCACTCGCTCCGATGGCTCGGGCTCTGTGGCGCAGATAAAGGCGACGGCCCAGGCCCGCGGCCTCAGCGCGGTCATCATCACCGACCACTGCACAAGCCTGACGTTGGACGAGTGGAACTCGCTGGTTGCCGAGACCGCGGCAGTATCGGAGCCCGGCTTCCTCGCCCTGCCTGGCTTCGAGATCACGGGCAGCGAGGGCATATTCAACCGTGGCCACATGAATGCCTACAACGTTCCGGACCCCTTCGTCGGGGACGATGCGCTCGAGCTCTGCCCCGAGGAGGTGTGGCCTGACCCGCCTAACCCGGCCGGCACCGGCCCGATGTATCCGGAAAACCTCACCAAGTGGGTCGACTACGTCCACTCGCAGGGCGGGATCGCTAACCACAATCACACGTCGGGTTCCACCCAGCTCAGCTACGGCGTGAACAACATCGAGGTCTACAACCAGTCTCACGTCGATGATGTTTTCTTCTACGCGAAGATGCTCGGCTATTCAGATGCACAGGCGCTGGGATTCGCGCTGACGCTGAACAACTTTGCCATCTACGGCGAGCGAGACGTGAACATGCTCGTGCCGTTCCCGGGCTTCCCAACACCGATCCCGCTGAGATACGCCCTCTACTACGCGACCAGGGCGCTATTCGGTGTTGGCCAGTGGCTGGGCTCACCCCAGGCCCCCTTGAACTCCTGGGATGACCTTCTGATGGCCTACGTGGATGGCACCGTCGACACGCCCATCTTCGGCGTGGCCAACAGCGACGCCCATAACACCGGGTGGACTACCAACCCGCTTCAGTCAGACGTGGGCGTGGCCAAGAACGGCCTCTACGTCAAGGCGCTAACCGCGGATGAGGTTTATAAGGCCATCAAGGCGGGACGCAGCTTCGCCACCACCGGGCCGTCGATCGCTTTCGACGTGAACGGGGAGCAAATGGGAGACACCGCCTACATTGGCAGCGGCGGGTCGGCCAACCTGAACCTGAGCGTGAAGGCCGAGACCGCGGGCTTCGTTCTGGCCAAGATAGAGATCAGAAAGAACGGCCAGGTCTGGAAGACTATCTATCCCAGCTATCCCACTCCCACGCCTGCGTACAGTGCCACTCTGGTCGACAGCGTGACAGAGGACGGCTATTACCGCGTGGAGGTTACATCGCAGAATGCCGCGGGCGCCTACCAGTTGGCTTATTCCAACCCCGTGTTTGTGGACGTCCCCTAGGGCCCTATTGGCCAGAGCGGTATCCGCCAGAAGAGGCCTCGCCAGCGGCGGGGCCTCTTCCTTTACCGAGCGAGGCGGTACCCGTCAACGGCGACGGGATGCGGGCAATACTGAGGAGCGGCGGCCCAGTAGGCCTGTAAGCCGAGTTCTGTGCCCCCGACTCACGTCGGGGCGGTGACCATCAATCTAGGATGGCGGTTGCCCGCCACCTCCAGCGGCCAACCCGAGGACAGGCCGGGCGTCCTTGTGTCCTCCTATTTGGCCTTGCTCCACGTGGGGTTTGCCCAGCCGACCGGTCACCCGGCCGCTGGTGC
>JAUYDU010000396.1 GCA_030691665.1 Chloroflexota bacterium | reverse complement strand
GTCGCCCTCTATAACTATCAGGACCAGCCTCAGGAGTTCTTCGTAGATCTGGAGGGGGCGGACTGGTTCGAGGCTCTGGACGAGACCACCAAGTCCCTGACCGTGGGCGGGAACGACATCGGAGGGGTGGAGTTCATGGTGCGGCCCACCGGGTTGGGCGTGCAGGACGTCAAGGTCACCGCCCGCAGCCGCCAGGTGGCCGATGCGGTGGTCAAGAACCTGAGCATCGTGCCCGAGGGCGTCCAGCGGGAGGTCGTCCAGAACTTCGTCCTGTCGGGCGGCGCTTCCAAGAGCGTGGAAACTTCGGTCCCGGCCGGCATCGTCGATGGCTCGGGCCGCGCCTACCTGGCCCTCACGGCCAGCTACCTGACCCAGACCATCGAGGGCCTGGACGAACTGCTCCAGATGCCCTTCGGCTGCGGCGAGCAGAACATGATCCTCTTCGCCCCCGACGCCTACATCGCTCGCTACCTGAAGGAGACCCACCAGCTCAAGCCGGAGGTCATGGCCAAGGCCGAGAAGCTGATGATCACCGGCTACCAGCGGGAGATGACCTACCGGCGAGGCGACGGCAGCTTCTCGGCCTTCGGTGAGCAGGACGAAGAGGGGAGCCTGTGGCTCACCGCCTTCGTGCTGCGCACCTTCGCTCAGGCCAAGGACCTCATCTACATCGACGAGGCGGTGCTGGACGAGGCCAGACAGTGGATCGCCGAGCGCCAGCGGCCCGACGGGTCGTTCGAGGCGGTGGGCTTCGTCCACCACGAGGACATGATGGGCGGCGTCCAGGGCAAGACCGCCCTGACCGCTTACGTGGCCACCGCCCTGCTGGAGGCGGGCGACCAGGCCAGCGCTGCTAAGGCCATCCGGTATCTGGAGGGCGAGCTGGAGCGGATTGACGACCCCTACACGATGGCCATCGTGACCTACGCTCTGGAGCTGGCGAACAGCGGCCGCAAGGGCGACGCCCACGCCAAGCTGATGGACATGGCCCAGCAGGACGACAACGGCCTGCACTGGGGAGGCACGCCCATCGTTCCGGTGGAGCGCCTCCAGCCCGAGCCCGGCCCACCCCGCGCCTCCGGCAGCACAACCATCGAGGCCACCAGCTACGCCACCCTGGCGCTGATCCGCCACGGCGATGCCCCCAACGCCGCGCAGGCGGCCCGGTGGCTGGTGGGCCAGCGGAACGCCTACGGCGGCTTCGGCTCCACCCAGGACACCGTGGTCGCCCTCCAAGCACTCACCGAGCTGTCTGCCGGCGTGAGCGCGGATGTCGACCTGGACGTGACGGTGCGCGCGGGGGGGCAGACCAGCCGGCTGCACATCGACCAGGAGAACTTCGACGTGCTTCAGATGGTGGAGGTGCCGCTGGACGCCGACGTAGAGGTAGAAGTCGCGGGCAAGGGGCAGGTGGTGGTTCAGGTGGTGACGCGCTTCAACCTGCCGAAGCCGGAGAAAGAGGAAGAAGTCTTCGACATCGACGTGGACTACGGGACCGAGCAGGTGGCGGTGGACGACATCATCACCGTCTCGGTGAACGTGCGCTTCAACCCGCCGGAGCCCGTCGAGGCGGGGATGGTGGTGCTGGACGTAGCGGTGCCCACAGGCTTCGCCCCCGTCGGTGAGTCCATCGACGCAGTGGTGAACGGCAATTCGAAGATGAAGCGGTACGAGGTGACCGGCAGAAAGGTCATCTTCTACATCGAGGACATGAAGCCCGGCGAGAGCCTATCGTTCGAGTTCCAGGCCAAGGCGCTCTACCCGGTGAAGGCCAAGGGCGCGGCGTCTCAGGCCTACTCGTACTACAAGCCGGAGTGGAAAGGCGAGGCGTTGGGGCAGGAGATATCGGTGGGCGGCTAGAACCCCATCCTACACTGGGACATCGGTTTGGCTCTCCGATCGACATCCCCAGCCGTCCCTCCGGAATGAGGGGAGAAAGCAAGTGGACGGCGTCCTCCTTCCCCTTCAAGTAGTCCGCCGCCCAGTCGGTATCGACCAGGAACTCGATCATAGCCTCGCGGGCTTGCTCGGCGGCGACTCATGCCTCGCCCGATAGATGGCCTCCACCAGAGAGTCCGTATCCAGGTCCTCCCACGCGCCCGTGGCCTCCAAGGCCCTAGCCATCCCCTCCTCTGAGGGGCCTACAGCCGCCGCGAAGTTCTCCATGCTGATGGTCGCAGCAATGGCCTCGCCTTCCTTATCGATTACTCGTAGCTCGTTGTCTGCGTGAACTTCCTCCAGCACTCGCAGAAGGTCCGTCTCGGGTCCGACCGCTAGCCGCCTCGGCTCCTTGGCCATACTCGTCCATCCCTTCTCTCGCCGACCATATCATGGCGGGCCATCGGCGGGCAGACGCCCTGCCTCCCCTCCGAACTCCCGCAGGAGACACCGGACGCGTGTCTCCATCAGGGCGAACTCCACCTTGTCCACCGCGCGGAGCGGCCGGCCCGGGTAGTGCCAGAACAGCGCCGCAAACTGCTCTTCCAACTCCTCGCACTCGCGGCGGCGTTGAGCTGCCGTTGCCAGGGTGGCTGACCGAACTAGCGTAGGCGTCATAATCTTCCCTGTACGAACCGCGTGTTTCCCGACTGCAGGGTGTGCCGCGGATTGTCAATCAGGGCGTGGACGGTTTCCCTCAATCACCCGCTCGTCGCCATGAACCACACGACGGTGTCGGCCAGCAGGAGACGGGGTTGGGGGAAGGCGAAGAGCACACCACAGTATCACCTACGGTGCGCCGTATATGGATTCGGCGCTCCCGTCAGCAGATGGTCGAGCCGGCCGAATTTGAACCGGCGACCTCCTGAACCCCATTCAGCGGGGCGGAAATCCCGCCTTCGACGCCGATCTCCTGTCTGGCTACCGCTGCCCGGAGAAACGATTCAGGTTGCGGAACTTTTTCGCCTTCAACGCACCTGAATCGTCCGGCGGAACCCGCCCGAGCGCGCGTCGCCGCGGACCGCGCGAGGATTATGGCGCACGCAAAGCCATGATGTCAACGCTGTCTAGCCACGCAATGAATAGTAGCCCTCTCCCGCTGCCCGTTGTGGCAGTCTGCAACGCCACCACTCGATGTTCTAGTCACTGTGTCGCCTGCAAGCCGTCGATCTGCCACGCGCTCCCCGGTGCAGACATGAACAGCGCCCCGTGCGGAGAGCGTGTCAGGCCGGTCTGAGGTCTACAGCTCGCGATAGTTCACCAGCCGGCAAGAATCGATGGTTCCGCTCTCGGAGATGTTCTCCGCCTCGATGCCCGCCTCCTCGGCGGCCCCTCGTTACGCATGCGTTGTAACGTTTGATGCGGGCTGGGGCGGGAGACGGGAATCGAACCCGTGTGACCTGCTTGGAAGGCAGGAGCTCTA
>JAUYDU010000364.1 GCA_030691665.1 Chloroflexota bacterium | reverse complement strand
TCGCCGAAGGCGCTCAAGAGGTGGCTGATGGCCATGCGGTAGGGCCGCCTGATGGCCGCCTCGCCGCCGGGCAGGGGCACGTACTTGAAGTGACCCAGGCGGCGAAAGCGGCGATAGTCTGCCAGGAGGAACTCGCCTCCCCAGATGCGGCCGTCGCTGCCGTAGCCAGTCCCGTCGAAGGCCACCCCGATCACCTGCTCCGCCACGCCGTTCTCCGCCATGCAGCTCGCCACGTGGGCGTGGTGGTGCTGCACCGGCACCCGTCGCAGGCCCTCGGCCTCCGCCCGCTCCAGCGCGTAGCGGCTGGCCAGGTAGTCGGGATGGAGGTCATAGGCCACCGCCTGGGGATTCACCCGAAACAGCCTCTGAAAGTGCTCGATGGCCGCCTGATAGCTGGCGAACGTCTCGTAGTTCTCCATGTCGCCGATGTGCTGGCTGAGAAAGGCGTAGGTGCCCTTGGTCAGGCAGAAGGTGTTCTTGAGCTCGGCCCCACAGGCCAGGATCTCCTTCAGCTCCAGGTTCAGGCGGACGGGGAAGGGCGCGTAGCCGCGGGAGCGGCGGACGATCGCCTCCTTGCCCCGAAACAGGCGGGTCACCGAATCGTCGCAGCGGACGTGGATGTCGCGGTTGTGGAGGAGGAAGTGGTCGGCCAGGGGGCGCAGGCGCTCCAGGGCCTCCTGGTTGCCGATGGCGATGGGCTCCTCGCTCAGGTTGCCGCTGGTCATCACCAAGGCCGGTAGCGGGGCCGCGTCGCCGTCGCCCAGCAAGAGATAGTGGAGAGGGGTGTAGGGCAACATGACGCCTAGGAAGTTGTTGCCGGGCGCCACCTCAGAGGCGATGGGCGAGCCCCCGACTTGTCGGGGCAGAAGGACGATGGGTCGCGCCGGCGACTCCAGGAGCTGGGCCTCCCCTTCGCTCACCTGACAATAGCGGCGGACCGTCCCCACGTCCAAGGACATGATGGCGAAGGGCTTGTCGACGCGATGCTTCCTCTCGCGCAGGGTGGCGACCGCCCGCGGGTTGGTGGCGTCGCAGGCCAGGTGGAAGCCGCCCAGCCCCTTGACCGCCACGATTGCTCCCTCCCTGAGGAGGCGACGGGCGGCCGCGAGCGACTGGGGCTCTATGGATGGCTCGTGAGGGCGAGCGCCGTTCCCCACTATCTCCAGGTGGGGGCCGCACACCGCGCAGGCGTTGGGCTGAGCGTGGAAGCGGCGGTCGGCGGGGTTGTGGTACTCGCGGTTGCAGCGGGGGCACATGGCGAACACCCGCATCGTCGTCTTGGGTCGGTCGTAGGGGATGTCGCTGATGATGGTAAAGCGGGGGCCGCAGTTAGTGCAGTTGATGAAGGGATAAGCATAGCGGCGGTCTCCAGGGCTCCGAAGCTCGCGGAGGCAGTCAGCGCAGATGGAGATGTCCGGGGAGATGAGGACAAACTCGCCGCCCTCGCGGCTGGCCTCGATGACGAAGGAGGAGTAGCCGACGGGGGGAAGGAAGTTGCTCTCCACCCTCTCGATCAAGGCCTGGGGAGGCGGCTCGGCCGTGAGGTGGGCGATGAAGCCCTCGATGCTCCCCTTCGGCCCTTCCACCTCGATCACCACGCCCTGGGTGGAGTTGAGGACCCATCCCGCCAGAGCGTGCTGCTGGGCGAGACGATAAACGAAAGGACGGAAGCCGACCCCCTGGACGACCCCCCTCACCACCACTTGCGCCCTGACAGCCATGGCTACCTACTATTCTACTCTACCTCCAAGCTATCCACCTGGAGGCCGGAGCCGGGCACCTGTTCGATCTCCAGGCGAGCCCCCTCAGCGATGCTCCCCTTGGCCAGCATCCCGAAGAGGCTTTCGATCCGCTCGGCGGCGTAGAGGCGTCCCAGCCTCAGAGCGATAGTCCTCACGCGGCGAGCGCCCTGCGCCTGGGCCTCCCTGAGGGCAACGTTCAAGACGTCCTGGGCCGCCGCCAGTTCGTGCACAGCCCTCCTCCTATTGTTAATTTTATCACAATACTCCCTTCCCGCCCTTGGTAACCTCTTCCTGCCTTCGGTAACCTAATGTTGCGCCTCCGTCTGGACGCCGCCTCGTGTTATCTACCGGGAAATGGCCCTATTGAAGTGAAAACCGCCGAGACGTACAATGTGACCCTGGCTCCGAGAGGCTCGTCGCCCTTCGGAGCCCGCGGTTGGTAGGTGCAGCTTCGGAGGAACAGCCCACGGGAAGGCAAGCTTTCGGTGCCGGAGCGGCCCTCTCCCTATTCGTCGGGCTGGCGGTGCTCCTGGCAGCCTGCGGCGGAGGAGAGGAGCCAACAGTGGCGGTCAGGGCGAGCCCCACGGCTACCCCCGCGGAGACAGCGCCAGCGACTCCGACGCCGATCGCCATTGCAACGCCTGCGGGGACACCCGTCGCGACGCCCCCACCCCCAACCGAACGGCCGGCCACCACCCCCACGCCGTCAGAGCCCCTGCGCTCCACATCCGGCCGCATCGCCTTCACCTCCCGTCGCGACGGCAACCTAGAGGTCTACGTCATGAACGCCGACGGCTCCGACCAAACCGACCTCACCAATAACTCTGCCGGTGACCAGGCGCCCGTTTGGTCCCCCGATGGCTCTCAAATCGCCTTCCTCTCCGACCGCGACGGTAACGACGAGATCTACGTCATGAACGCCGACGGCTCCGGCCAGACCAACCTCACCAGTAACCCAGCTAGCGACCAGGGGCCCGTCTGGTCGCCCAATGGCGCCAAGATAGCCTTCGCATCCGACCGCGATGGCAACTGGGAGGTCTACGTAATGAACGCCGACGGCTCCGGCCAGACCAACCTTACCGACAACCCAGGCAACGACGGCTGGCTGAGTTGGTCGCCCGACGGCTCCCGCATCGCCTTCCTCTCCGACCGCGACGGCAACTGGGAGATCTACGCTATGAACGCCAACGGCTCCGGCCAGAAGCGCCTTACCCGAACTGAGGCGCCGGAGAGCCCGCCGGTCTGGTCCCCCAATGGCTCCAAGATCGCCTTCCACTTCACCCCCCAGGACACTGCCGAGGTGTATGTGATGGACGCTGACGGCTCCAACCGTGCCAACCAGAGCAACGATCCGGCGGCTGACACCTGGCCCAGTTGGTCGCCCGACGGCTCCCGCATCGCCTTCTTTGCCGACCGCGACGGCCTTTCCGAGATCTACCTGATGAACGCCGATGGCTCCGGCCAGACCAACCTCACCCATGAGCACGCCAGCGGTGGGGCGCCCGCTTGGTCGCCCGACGGCTCCCGCATCGCTTTCACCTCCGTCCGCGATGGCAACGCCGAGGTGTACGTGATGAACGCCGACGGCTCCGGCCAGACTAACCTTTCCGCCAACCCCGCCAGCGACGGTGGTCCTGCCTGGTCGCCCTAACGTGCCCCTTGGGCCGAGTTGAAGGTCGCTTGCCTTCAGAGATACAATGGCTGGCAGCAAAGACGTGATCTGGCATCCCTAGAATGTATGGTCGCCACCGGCCCCGGGCGGGTTCCTACGTGGTTCAGGCTCGGGCGGTGGATGCCCAGTCTCGGGCTCGCGGCGAGGGCGGGCCGGTAGCTCAGCGGTAGAGCTCCGGACTTTTAATCCGGGAGTCGTGGGTTCGAATCCCACCCGGCCCTCCACAGCCGCCGCGCAGATACGAACTCCACCCTTAGGGGCGGCCTTCTCTTTCACCGCCTCGAAAGTTGAGCACCGGACTTGAGGTTTGCGGATGCGAGCAGGCCTGAAACTAGTCCCGTGCTCTCATCTTGACTGCCCGACAAGAGTATGACTGCGAACCTACTGAACGGCGAATCGCCCGAGTTGTGGACCACAAGACGGCCCAACCACCGAGCCCCAATCGCTATCGCTTCTGGGCGAGGGCGACGATGATCTCGCGGCAGAAGGCCCCCAGGTCGGAGGGCTGGCGAGAGGTGATGAGGTTGCCGTCGCGGACGACCTCGGCGTCCTCGTAGTGCGCGCCGGCGTTGATGAGGTCATCCTTGATGGCGAAGAAGCAGGTGGCACGCCGGCCCTTGACGATGCCGGCGGAGATGGGCACCCAGGCGGCGTGACAGATGGCGGCGACCACCCTACCCTGCTGGAAGACCTCGCGCACCAGGTCCAGCACCGGGCGGTAGCGGCGGAGGCGATCGGGGGCGTAGCCGCCGGGGATGACCACCGCGTCCAGGTCGGCGGGCGAAAGCTTATCGACGTCCGTGTCCACGGTCACGGGGTAGCCATTCTTGCCGGTGTACGTCTTTGACCCGGTCCCAGCAACGATGACCTGGGCGCCCTCCTCGCGCAGGCGGAGCACCGGGTACCACAGCTCCAGGTCTTCGTACAAGTCCTCAGCGAGGACCGCGATCTTGCGGCCGGTCAGCAGCTTATCCACGGGCTGTCACCTCCGGGGGTGGCTTTCTGTGTACATCATAGACCAGCCCCGAGGCTTTGCCCAGGATCAGGCGTTGGGGCCACGCCGTAGCCGAAGTCCGCCTTCTCGCTCGGCCGGGAGAACTAGGCCAGCGCCATCCGGTGCAGCCGCGCTCTTGCTGCAAGGCAAGGCGCGCAGTACATTTGGGGACTGGGAGTAGCCTCGGACGGGCGCTCAGCCCGAGCTGAAGGCGGGAGAAGGGTGAGAGAATGGCGTCCAGCACCGCCGACCGGCTGGCCAAGCTTCAGGCGATGCGCTCGTCGCGGCGGCCGGTCCTCTACGACGGCGCCAAGGGCGTTTTTCTCAGCCCTCGCCTGCCCGACGTGGGAAAGACGCCCTCGGACCTCACGGAGTGGCTCAACCTGCTGGCCCCCAAGACGGTGCGACAAGCGCACCGCGACTACATTGAGGTCGGCTCACAGATCATCCAGACCAACTCCTTCAACGGCAACCGCTTTCGGTTGGAGCCGCACGGCCTGGTGTCCCGCCTGGAGGAGCTGAACCTGCTGGCCGCCCAGGTCGCCCGCGAGGCCGCCGGCGACAGCGCCCTGGTGGCCGGCGTCCTGGGGCCCAGCGGCAAGCTATTGTCGATGGACTCGGTGAGCCGTGAAGCTCTGGTGGAGGCCTTCGCCGAACAGGCTCGCGCCCTGGAGAAGGGTGGCGTGGACTTCTTCCACGTCGAGACCATGTCAGACATCGATGAGGCCATCGCCGCCGTGGAGGCGATCAGAGCTGTCTCCAGTCTGCCGGTGGCCCTTACTATGTCCTTCGATTCAGGCAAGGCCGAAGCAGGCCTGCGCACCATGATGGGCGTCTCC
>JAUYDU010000362.1 GCA_030691665.1 Chloroflexota bacterium | reverse complement strand
GTGCTTCATCTACTACGGCAACCCGTGCACTAGTTGCCTCACCGACCCGGCGGTCCAGGACTTCGAGGACGCCAAGAGACACGGGTCGAGCGTGTGCCCGTACCACCCTCAGCGGAGCCTATGTTCCCCGCCGCGCTTCGGATGCGTCGCCGTCGCTGGCGCCAGAATGGCTCGCTGTGTGCTCCAGTTCTACACCGAGGCTTCGGAACACACGCTGGCCATGGACAGAGACTTCTTCCGCCGTCGGGGGCCGCTCCCGCCCAAGCAGGTGGAGGCCTACATTGACACGGCCGAGTACGGCCATCGGCTGATGACCGACCCGGACCTTGTGGCCCAGCGTGTCTGGGAGTATGCCCGGGCGGCTCTGGACCTCGAGCCGGGAGAACGAGTGCCTCGGCGCCCGGGGCGCTTCATGCCGCCCGGAGAGGAAGTGCTGGCCGCCCTTCAGCGCGACACCGAAGGAGCAACTGGCAAGGCTCCCAGACCAGCGTTGGGCCGTAGAGAGCGAAGGTTGCGCCAGCCCGGCCCAGCCGCCCGTCACGCAGCATAACAACACGGGGGGCCCAAGCTAGCGCGACTCCCAACAAGGGAGTGACTCGCTATGAGCGGCAGGAGAAAGGAAAAGCGAGTCATGAGAGCACCGGAGTACCTTGGGCAGCCTCGCTACGCCGGTGATGATGGCGATGGCCATCGGCCAGTCTCTGGCTTCATGTTCCAGGGACAGGCGACGTCTCTGCCCCTGCCTCGTGAGCAAGCGGCGGCGCTAGGAAGGCGACTGCCTCTGGTTACGTGGCCATCGCTGACCGCAGCCATGCTCGAGCTGGCCACCAGTATTAGCGGCCTGGGCTTGGCTGTCTTCCTGTTCATACATATGGGCCTCCTCTCCAGCGTACTGCTGGGCGCCCAGTCTATGGACGCCCTGGGCGCCTTTCTCGAGCGATACTACCTGCTCCACGCCATGGCGCCGCTGCTCATCCTCCTCCTCTTGGCTCACGTCCTCCTGGTGACGCGCAAGGCGCCGACCACGTTCCGCCAGCAGTGGATCCTGATGCGCCAGCTGCGCCGGATCGGACACCTGGACACATGGACCTGGGCCTTCCAGGTGGTCAGCGGGGCGGCCCTGCTGGTCTTCGCCTCCATTCACCTCTGGACAGCTCTCACGGACCTGCCCATCGAAGCCGTCAAGAGCGCCGACCGTGTCTCCACCTACCTATGGTTCGACATCCCCTTCGTGCTCATGGTGGTAGGACACGCCTGCGTGGGCCTCTACCGCATCGCTGTGAAATGGGGGCTGCTGTCGCGCCGGGGGGCCTATGGGGCTCTCGTGGCATTGATGGCAGTCGCTCTGGCCCTGGAGTTTGCCATCGTGTCAACCTTCTACGGTCTGGGAGGGGGGCTATGACAAGGATCATGACCGACGTCCTGGTCATCGGCGCTGGCCTGGCCGGCGAGCGGGTGGCCATCGAAGCGGCTGCCCACGGCTATCAGGTCATCGTTCTCTCCCTGGTCCCACCCCGACGCTCTCACTCCACCGCAGCTCAGGGTGGGATGCAAGCCGCCTTGGGCAACATGGCCATGAGTCAAGGCGACTCCGCCGATGTCCACTTCGAGGACACCGTCAAGGGTGCTGACTGGGGATGCGACCAGGACGTGGCCCGCCTGTTCGTCAATCTGGCTCCTATAGCCGTTCGCCAGATGGCCTACTGGGGGGTTCCCTGGAACCGAGTGGTGGCCGGGCCGCGGCAGCTCCCCGATGGTCAGATGGTCGAAGAGTCCCTGGAGAAGGAGGGCCTGATCGCCGCCCGCAACTTTGGCGGCACCAAGAAGTGGCGGGCCTGCTTCTGCTCCGACGGGACGGGGCACTCCCTGGTCTATACCATGGACAACGTGGCCCTCCAGCTCGGCGTGCATGTCCACGACCGAGCCGAGGCCCTGGCTCTTATCCACGATGGCCAGCGTTGCTACGGCGCCATAGTTCGGGACCTCCGCAGCGGGGAGTTGCGTACCTATGTGGCTCGCGCCACGGTCATCGCTACCGGGGGCCACGGCCGCATCTATGGCCATTCCACCAACGCCGTTATCAACGAGGGCACCGGCATGGCTGTTGCCCTGGACACGGGCGTGGTCCCGCTGGGAAACATGGAAGCCGTACAGTTCCATCCCACGGGCGTCGTTCCGGGGGACATCCTGGTCACCGAGGGCTGCCGGGGTGACGGCGGCTACCTCCTGGACAAGGACGAGCACCGGTTCATGCCCGACTACGAGCCGGAGAAGAAGGAGCTGGCCTCGCGGGATGTGGTGAGCCGCCGCATGGTCTACCACATGCGCCAGGGGTACGGCGTTGAGTCGCCCTACGGGCCGCACCTCTGGCTGGACATCCGCCATCTGGGCCGCGAGCACATCGAGAAGAACCTGCGGGATGTCGCCGAGATCTGCCGCGACTTCCTCGGCATCGACCCACTACATCAGCTCATTCCCGTGCGGCCCACCCAGCACTACAGCATGGGCGGTGTCCGCACCGACATCGACGGAGCTGGCTACGGACTTGCCGGTCTCTACGCCGCTGGGGAGGCGGCTTGCTGGGACCTCCACGGCTTCAACCGCCTGGGCGGCAACTCGCTGGCCGAGACCATCGTCATGGGCATGGTGGTGGGCAGGACCATCGCCAGGGACATCGCCAGCTCGGAGTTCGCCCTTTCCGAAGGGGTGATTCGCTCCGCCACGATGCAGGTGGAGGAGCGACTGCGCGGCCTGGCCTCCTACGGCCTGGAGTACGTGTACGACCTGCGTCAGCGGATGTCGGACATCCTGATGGAGAAGGTAGGCGTCTTTCGCAACGGCAGGCAGCTCACCGAGGCCGTCGAGGAACTGCTGGAGCTTGACGAGCGAGCCAAGCACCTGGGGTTGCTCTCCAGCGGGCGCGGGCCCAACCCCGAGGTTTCCGCAGCCTTGCGCTTGCCGGGGATGATCCGGCTGGCCATCACCATCGCCTATGGGGCGCTACAGCGCACCGAAAGCCGCGGCAGTCACTACCGGGAGGACTACCCCGCCCGGGACGACGCAAACTGGCTCAAGCGGACGCTAGCGACCTGGCCTCCCGACGCCGATCTGCCGCATCTCAGCTACGAGTCTGTGAGGATCACGGAGCTACCCCCCGGCGAGCGGGGCTACGGCGAAGCGGTGGCGGTGGCAGGAAAGGAGGGAGCCCGTGTCTAGGCGTACCCTCACCTTCTCCATCTTTCGCTACAACCCCTACGACCCGGAGTTCGAGCCGCGAATGCAGGAATACGTCTTGGAGGAGACGCCCCGGATGACCTTGTTCACTGCCCTAACCGACATCCGGGAGAAACTAGACCCCTCCCTCCAGTTCGACTTCGTTTGCCGGTCCGCCGTTTGCGGCTCCTGCGCGCTGCTGGTCAACGGCCGCCCCAGGCTGGCCTGTCGCACCCGCACCGACGAGATCCCCCGGCGCATCACCCTTCATCCCCTCCCCTTTTTCCGCCTGATCGGCGACCTCTCCGTGGACACAGGAAGCTGGTTCGCGCAGATGGCCGGGCGCGTCCAGTCCTGGGTTCATACCACCCGGCCATTCGACCCGGCGAGCGAAGAAGGGCGAATGTCCAACGAGCAGGCCTTGGCTATCTACGAGCTGGACCGGTGCATCGAGTGCGGCTGCTGCTTGGCGGCGTGCGCCACCGCCCACATGCGGGATGACTTCCTGGGGGCGGCGGGATTGCTGCGTATCGCTCGCTTTCTCATCGACCCCCGCGACCAGCGCACTGACGGCGACTTCTTCGAGGTAGTGGGGACCGACGAGGGCGTCTTCGGTTGCGTCGGTCTCCTCGCCTGCCATGACTATTGCCCGAAGAACCTGCCCCTAATGACCCAGCTCGCCTATCTGCGCCGCAAGTTGGCCTTGGCCAGCCTCCGACCTCCCCTGCGTTGGATTCTCAGGCAAATCGCTCGACGCGTTGCCTAGGGTAGGTTGTCGCGGCCGGCGGTGATGCCCATGACCAAGAGCCAAGTGCACGGTGGCAGCGAGCGGAGGCCGGCCCGGCGCGGCGCCGTTACCCCTCACCCTGGCCTACTTGACCCCCGCAGCAGCCTTTCCTACCATATGTGCGATGGGACTCCACGGGGGCTTCAGCCAATCTCTGCCCTCGCCCCCGCCTGAGATCTCCGACCGCATCTGCCAAGAGCCCCACGCCCCCCATCCCGCTAGGAGAGGCCGGTGCTAGGAAAAGCGCGAACGCTGCTGGAAATGATCAAAGTAGAGCACAGCATCTTCGCTCTTCCCTTCGCCTATGTCAGCCTCTTCTTAGCCGTGGGGGGAGTTCCCTCACTCACCCAGTTCCTGTGGGTCACCTTGGCAATGGTGGGCGCTCGCTCCCTCGCCATGGCGATCAACAGGCTCGTCGATGTCGAGGTGGACCGCAAGAATCCTCGCACTGCCAACAGGGCTCTGCCTGCCGGGCTCATTTCTGGAGGCGAAACGGTCGTCTTCATCCTTCTCGCGCTGATCGTGTTTCTGATGGCCGTCTTCCAGCTCGCGCCGCGGGTGCAATACCTATGGCCCATCGTGATTGCCGCCGTAGCCTTCTATCCCTACACCAAGCGGTTCACCTGGACGAGTCACTTCTATCTCGGCTTGGTCTATTTCATGGTCCCGCCGGCGGTGTGGATGGCCGTCACCAATGACCTCAGCCCGGTGGCCCTTCTCCTGGGGATAGCCGCCGGCTGCTGGGTGGCGGGATTCGACATCATCTACGGCTGTCAAGATGTCGACGTTGACAGAAGAGAAGGGCTCCATTCTCTCCCTGCCGACTTTAGCATCGGTGCAGGCCTTCTGGCCGCGAAGCTACTCCATGCCGTCACCATCGTGTCCCTGCTCGCAGCAGGAGCCGTGGCGGCTGCCGGCTCCCTCTACTATGCGGGAGTAATTCTGGCGGGACTGCTCCTGGCCTATGAGAATAGCCTGGTGAAACCGCATGACCTCTCGCGGGTCAATGCGGCCTTCTTTGTTGTAAACGGCTGGGTGAGCATTCTCCTGTTCGCCTTCATCGCTGTCGATAGCGTGGTCTGGTAGACTGGAAACATAGCCATGAGTACTTACGTGGTCGCCGTCACCGGTGCTAGTGGCGTGGCCTACGCTGCCCGCCTGCTGAACGTTATGTCCTCCTTAGATCACCAGATTCGACTCATCATCTCCAGAGCCGGCGAGGAGGTGATCTTTCAGGAGCTTGGCCTACGGCTCGAGGACGACGTCGACCACAAGCGAAGGCAGCTTATGGCTGCCTGGGCCTCCCATGCCTCCGAGTCGCAACTGGAACTCTTCGCGCCGGACAACCTGACGGCACCCATCGCCAGTGGCTCCTTTCCTACCCAGGGAATGGTAGTCATCCCGTGCAGCATGGGAACCCTGGCCCGTATCGCCACCGGCAGCTCGACCAACCTCATCGAGCGGGCAGCAGACGTCATGTTGAAGGAAAGGCGGCCGCTTATCCTCGTCCCCAGGGAAACGCCGCTGAGCGACATCCACCTGAGCAACATGCTCTCCTGCCTTCGGGCCGGAGCCGAGATCATGCCGGCGATGCCCGGCTTCTATCACCATCCTGAAGTCATTCAGGACCTGGTCGATTTTGTGGTTGGCCGCGTACTGGATCGCCTGGGCATCGGGCACGACCTTTTCCAGCGATGGGGAGCGCCAGTCCCGGCCTATGAGGAGTAGCCGTAACTGCCATTGGCGGAGGGTTCATGGCCTTCCCTGACCTACAGTCCTTCCTCCAGCACCTGGAACGCGCTGGCGAACTCAAGCGAATTAAGGCGGAAGTAGACCCGGAGCTGGAGATCACGGAGATCACCACGCGGGTAGTGAAGGACGACGGGCCTGCGTTGCTATTCGAGCGGGTGCGCGGCTCAGCATATCCGTTGGCAATCAACACTTTCGGGAGCATGAGGCGCATCGAGCTTGCCCTGGGCCGCCACCCCCGCGCGGTAGGCGAGGAGCTAGCGGCCTTTGTCGATCGCCTCAACCCTCCCTCCCTTCGTGCCCTCTGGGCATCCCGAAAGACCGCTCGCCGCCTCCTGGCCATGCGCAAGAAGAGGGTCAGCAGAGCCCCCTGTCAGCAGATTTCGGAGCCGCCGGACCTCAGTACGCTGCCCATCCTCAAGTCCTGGCCAGGGGACGGCGGCCGCTTCCTTACTCTCCCTCTCGTCCTCACCGAAGACCCCGAAAGTGGACGCACCAACCTCGGTATCTACCGGATGCACCTCTACGATAAGGATCGAACCGGCATGCACTGGCAGATCCAGAAGGGTGGCGCCTTCCACCACTTCGAGGCAGAGAAGCAGGACAAACCCCTGGAGGTAGCTGTGGTTCTGGGAGGAGACCCAGCCCTCATCTTTTCGGCCATACTGCCATTGCCAGAAGGCCTTGAGGAGCTGGCCTTCAGCGGCTTTCTGCGGGGCAGAGCGACCTCTATGGTCAAGGCCCAGACCCTGTCTCTCCACGTTCCTGCCAACGCCGAGTTCATCCTGGAGGGAGTCGTGCCCCCTCAGGAGAGAGAGCAAGAAGGCCCCTTCGGCGACCACTACGGCTACTACTCCGACGCGGCGCCCTTCCCGGTCTTTCACCTCCGGCGGATCACCCACCGGCGCAACCCCGTCTATCCCGCGGCCGTGGTGGGGAAGCCTCCTCAGGAAGACCGCGCCATGGGCGATGCCGTCCAAGAGATCCTCATGCCCCTCCTCAAGCTCCTGCACCCGGAGCTGCGCGACCTGTGGGCCTACTTCGAGGCCGGGTTCCACAATCTCCTGGTGGTCGCCGTAGAGGCCCGATACGGGAAGGAGGCGATGAAGACCGCCCTCGGCCTCCTGGGCCAGGGGCAGTTGTCGCTAACCAAGTGCGTGGTGCTCGTAGACCCGGCCGTGAACGTCAGAGACTTCGCAGCGGTCGTCCGCGCCATCGGCGCCAATTTCGATCCAGCCCAGGATTTCATCCTCCTGCCGGGGGTTCCCGCGGATACCCTGGAATTCGCCGCCTTCAAGATGAACCTGGGAAGCAAGATGATCCTGGACGCCACCAGCAAAGATCGCCCCCCGGCAGCACCCCCGCCCGAACGCATCCGCGACCCGGCGGAGGTGGACGCCCGGATTCAGCGCTGGCGCCTCCTGGAGGGAACCCTCCTCGTCGTCCAGATAGCAGGGCAAGCCCAGGAGACGATCGAAGCGCTGCTGAGGGCGGAGGGCTGGGGCGCGGTCAAGCTCATCGCCGCCGTAAGCCCGGATGTACAGCTCGACGACGACGTGAGCCTGCTATGGGGCATCTTTACTCGCTTCGACCCGGCGCGAGACATCGTCTTCCAGCACGCGGAGCTCCGCGGCGCCTGCCCAGTCTACCGAGGGCGCCTGGGCATCGACGCTACCTTCAAGGAGGGCTACCCAGCCCCGCTGGAGATGACGGCAGAGATTAGGGAGAGAGTATCGAGGCGATGGGACGAGTACTGGAAGTAGATAGCCATTTCAAGATTCTTGCGGCACCGCAGCCTGAAGGCTGCGGCATCGATGCCCCCGCCTTATGGTCTTAGAGAAAATAAAAACAGCCCTGAGGGTTGAAACCCTCAGCTTTGGGGAAGCTGCGGGATTCTCGCCCCGGCGAGTCCGCCTTGGGAGGATATCCCGCAGAGGTGAATTTAAATAGTTGAGCGCCTTCAGGCGGGGGTGGAGAACGATTCTTGAAACTGGAAGTAGATAGCCAGATGCATCGTGAGCTTGTCGAATCGATAGATTTCGCCGATGACCGCCTGATCCCGGTCTGGGAGAGAGTGCAGGCAGGGCAGCGCCTTTCCTTCCAGGAGGGCCTCCTGCTCTTTCAGACCGAGGACATCATTGGCCTGGGCAAGATGGCAGACCACGTTCGCAGGCAAGCATCCGGCGATCAGGCCTACTTCGTCATCAATCGCCACATCAACCCCACCAACATCTGCGTGCTCTCCTGCCGCTTCTGCGACTTTGCCAGGAGGAAGGGCGACGCCGGCGCCTATGAGATGACCCTGGACGAGATCCTGGCCCTCGTCGATGACGACATTCGAGAGGTTCACATCGTCGGCGGCCATCATCCGGACTGGCCCCTGGAGCGCTACGAGGAGATCGTGCGCGCCATCCACGAACGGTTTCCCGCTGTCCAGATCAAGGCCTTTACCGCCGCCGAGATAGACTACTTTTCTAAGCGCTGGAAGCTCTCAGCAGAGGAGATCCTGACCCGCCTCCAGAGGGCCGGCCTGGCCACCATGCCCGGAGGTGGCGCTGAGGTGTTCTCGGACCGGGTGCGCAAGCTTCTCTTCCCAGGCAAGGCCGACGCCCGCCGCTGGCTGGAGATCCATAGGGTCGCCCACTCTCTCGGCATCTACTCCAATGCCACTATGCTCTACGGCCACATCGAAACCTACGAGGAGCGCGTCCAGCATATGATCCTGCTCCGAGACCTCCAGGATGAGACGGGCGGCTTCCTCAC
>JAUYDU010000287.1 GCA_030691665.1 Chloroflexota bacterium | reverse complement strand
TCTGCGTTCGTAGTCGTTCTGCAACGTATGGGGGAAGCCTTGACGTTGCATCGTTGCCAGCTAGCTTCCCGTTGCCAACGGGATTCAACGCCAGTAGAGGAATGGAACCTCTACCTTTGTCTAGCTAGTCCTATGCGGTTTTTAAGGTACTGTTGGCTGTTGCCAACGTAGCTATGATGCTACAAAATAGCCTTATGGACAACACGAAAAAGTAGCTGTATTATCTACTCCCCCCTGGCCCAGGTGCGGCCTGGGCAAAAAGCGCAAGATGCCCTGGGCGGCACTCACCCCCGAGCCAAAAGGAACGCCCCGGTGGACAACCGGGGCGTTGGTTCGACAACGGGGGGGGCGGAGACTGTATAATCGGGCATGGAACCCTGGAGTCGTCACCATGTTTACAATTGGCCACATGGCGCTGGGGGCCCTGGTGGATGAGGCGGTGCCCGGCAGGATCGCCGCCGCCGCCCTGGCCGTCCTCACTCACCCCCTGGTGGACAACCCCAGGCTGTGGCACGCGCCGTGGGAGTGGCCCGAGAGGTTCCCGGCATTTCTCCGGTTCATTCCGTATCCCCACGACGCCGTGTCGTGGGGATACGTGGTCGGCCTGGTCACACTGACGGTTGCCTTCTGTTATCTGATGAGGAGCCATTGGTGGGGCATGTTGTGGGCCGTGTCCCCTGACCTCTTGGACTGGCTGCTTATCCGCCCGCTGCTGGGGCGCGAGCTTCTACACAGGCTTTGGGCGGAGGGTGGCCCTATGAGCACTCCAATAGGGGTTGCAGTGGAACTGGGCGTGGTGCTGCTGGTGCTCGCGGCTGTAGCAAGATCGCGCGCCTGGGGCTGACCACGATAAGCGAGTCCTACCGGCGAGTGGTGAAGGTCCGCATCATCATCCCCAGCATCGCCAGGGTGATCACCGGACTCACCAGATCCATCAGGGAGAAGGCTGCCGCCCTCAACGCGCTCTGGACCAGAGTGCCGAAGGGCATACCGTACCCGTAGGCGTTATCTTTGCCAGCCGGCATCCCAGCGGGCTTTGCACCTACCCTTGACGCCAGGTCAAACATATCAGCTACGGTCAAGGTAGGCTGAGGGGTGATAGCCCCCGGAACGCCGGCCACTGGAACGGGCTTGCCCATCATCCTCCAGCCCATTTCAACTGAAATGGCAATGACGGCCGCTATGGCGGGAGAGGCGAATGAGGTCCCGGTCCTGACCTTGTAGGCCGTGGGGCTATCGGAGCTGGCCAGGACGATGTCCTGCCCATAGAACGTCACATCGGGCTTGACGAGCCCCTCCAACGTGGGACCGCGAGAAGAGAAGTCGCTGATCGCGGGCTCGCTAGTCTTGAGAGCCCCTACGGCCGCCACCTCCTCGTCAACAGCCGGGCTTGTCACTGTCCCAGACGCCGGGCCACCGTTCCCCGCGGAGGCGATGACGATGATTTGGTGTGGACCGGGCAACTCCTCCAGCCTGCCAAGGTGGACAGCTGCTCGACAGGCCCGTCTGAGGGGGTCGTTCGGGTCCCCCGTATCCGGTGTCCCAAGGGAGAGGTTTATCATCGTGGGATACCGCTCGTCGCCGTTCCGAGCCAGGTCGATCATGTCCTCAATGGCCATGACGACCGGCTCAACGGTGGCCATCCCTGTGGGCCCAAGGACCCGGCAGTTGAGTATCTTGGCTCCCGGCGCCATGCTGGCGATCATGGAAGCTACCCCGGTGCCGTGGTTGAACTCATCGAGGGTGCTGCCAGAGCCCGTGTAGTCCTTCTCGAATATCACCCTGTCTCCTATGGATTCGTGGGGGGAGATGCCGCTGTCAATCACCGCCACCCTGGCTCCGATACCTGTGAGCGGCGGGGAGAACTGGTTCCGGACCTGCTCGAACTGAGTCGCCACGGCCAGAGACTGTACAGAGTAGCCCTGAGGGGCGCTCGCCGGCTCCGGCGGGGCCCGCACCTCGTCCGCACGCACCTCTCGGACACTAGAGACGTGGAGGGTGGTGGCCAGGCGTGCTGCTTGCTCCTCGGTGAGGTGCACAAATACGACGGCTGAGTATCGAGCCACTGCCACGTTGCTTCCGCCGGCAGCCCGGCACAGCCTCGCCACCTCGTCCACAGGTAGCGTCTCAGACGTCACGGAGTACCGCATGGCACCCTCCTCAAAACTGCCCTTCCGAGGGCCTGGGCTGACCTTGGGGGCCATTCCAAGGGCCAGGAGGCCCTCTGCCGCCAACCCCGATGGGGCCTCAGGGCGTTTTAACGGGCGGAGGCCGGCCTGGGCCAGGCGTCGTCGAGAGTCCCTACGGCGTCATCGACGTCGCCAGCCTCCAGCTGCTCTGCCGCGCTCTCCAGCGCCTCCAGCCGGTCCTGGAGGGTGTCGAGCCGGTCCTCGTTCGGCTCCTCTTTCGCCTCTTCTTTGTCTCGGGCTTCCCCGACGAGCTCAGCCCAGCCCGACACCTCACCAGCGAGACGCTCCAGCTCGGCCTGCACCTCAGGCAAGTCGAGCCCCACCTTCTCCACCTTCCGCAGGTGGGCGATGAGCCGCTGGGCGGCACCGCGGGAGGGCGAAGGCGCAACCTCGAAGGCGGGTATCTCGGTGGGAGGCCGCGCGGGCGCTGGCGCCGGTGGCGGTGGAGCTGGAGGCGCGGCACGGCGCCGGCGTGGGCGTTCGGGCTCAGCGGCCGTTGGCGGAGGTGCTGGTTTTGCGGCACGGGGCCGGCGGGGCCTGTAATACTTCTTGGCCCTGCGCTTGGCGCGCAGCTCCTCCACCGGGTACTTGTAGAGGGTAAGGAGCGGGTTGGACCAGGCCACCATAGGAGCCTGCTTGCCGGCCTCGGTGAGCCGGTAGAAGACCCGTGGCGGCCCTGGCGGGTAGCTCTGCTGAAAGGCCGATGTCTCAACCTGGCCGGTAGGTTCTATCCACCCGAGGCGCTTGAGCAGGCCACAGTACGTTATGAAGCTGTGGTAGCGGCACTTGGTGATCTTGTAGGGGATGCGGCTGAAGTAGTACTCCTGGATCTGGCGGGCCTGCTCCTCCGTCACCGTCTCGCCGCGGCGGACCCGGTCGGAGATATCCCACTCCGCCTGGTCTTGGGCGAAG
>JAUYDU010000271.1 GCA_030691665.1 Chloroflexota bacterium | reverse complement strand
GGGCCACGCCAACATATCCACGACGCAGGTCTACACTCACCTGACAACGGAGCACGTGCGGGAGGTGTACGAGAAGGCACACCCCCGCGCGTAGTGGCTGTAGCCGCGAGCCAGAGTGTATCCTAGGGAGGTGAAGGTACGACTCACCTCCCTTCGCTGCCCCTTCGCTCCACTCAGGGCTTCGGCTCAGGGCGGGCTCCTTTTCCTTTGGCTGGCCGTTGCCGCCCTGGCCTGTAACCAGGGAGCGAGCCAGAAGACGCCGACGCCGCCTCCTTCTTCCTCCCCCACCGCTCTGCCTTCGCCGACGCCGCTCTTGCCCGGGCAGAGCGGGCCCCTGGACCGCGACCTGCTGGATCTGGCGGTTCGTCTGGGTCGCGCACCCGGCCCCTTGTCGCCTGTTGCCAGGGAGGAGCCGCCAGCGTATCAGGAGGGCGACAGAGGGGAGTTCGCCGTCCTGGACGCCTTCACCCCGTCCGTGAGCAGCGTGACGGCCACGCTCCGCCTGATCACCCCCCATGCCTACTTCTACTTCGAGGACGGCCTCGATGTCACCCAGGAGGAGATCGAAAAGGCGGGGCGAGACTTCGAGGAGGTCGCCTACCCCACGGTCAGCCGCTACTTCGGGCAGGAGCGGACGCCGGGGGTGGACAGCGACCCTCGCATCACCCTTCTCCACGCCAAGCTGCCCGGACTGGGCGGCTACTTCAGCGAGACCGACGAATACCCCGAGGCGGCCAGCCCCCGCAGCAACGAGCGGGAGATGGTCTACCTGAACATTGAGGGCACCAGGCCCGGCTCCGACGGCTACAAGAGCCTGGTGGCCCACGAGCTCCAGCACCTGACGCACTGGAACGCCGACCCGAGCGAGGAGGTGTGGGTGAACGAGGGGCTGTCGGAGGTGGCGAGCGAGCTGGCGGCTGGCGGGCCGGGCTCCGTAGCCGCGGCCACCGCCCCGCCGGACACCCAGCTCAACGCCTGGGAGGCTCTGGGCGGCGGCAACAACCTGCCCCACTACGGCACCTCTCGCCTGTTCTTCCGCTACCTGCTGGAGCACTACGGCGGCTTCGAGGGAGCCCGCCGCCTGGCGGAGGAGCGCGGTGACGGCATCGAGGGGATAGATAGCTATCTCGTGCCCTTCGGCGTCAGTTTCGAGGACGTCTTCGCCGATTGGGTGGTCGCTAGCTACCTGGACGACCCGGCCGGCGGGCCGTACAGCTACGCCAACGCCGACATCAAGGCCGATCCGTCGCTCATCCTTACGGACTACGGCGAGGGGGAGGCCAGCGTCCACCAGTTCGCGGCCGACTACATCGAGGTGGAGCTGCCCCAGGGCGCCGCCGTCTTCTCCTTCGACGGCGGCGAGACGGTGAGGGCCATCCCCAACGAGCCCCATAGCGGCAGCGGCCAGTGGTGGTCGGGCCAGGGCGATTCCATCGATAGCACGCTGACCGGCGAGTTCGACCTGACGGGCCTGAGGAGCGCGACGCTGCGCTTCTGGACCTGGTACGACCTGGAGGAGCACTGGGACTACGCTTACGTGATGGCCTCCGGCGACGGCGGGGCCACCTGGCAGATCCTGCGCGGCAGCCAGACGACGGAGGAGAACCCCCTGGGCCTGGCCTACGGCCCCGCCTACACCGGCAGGAGCGGCGGGGGGGACAGCCCGGCGTGGGTGGAGGAGAGCATCGACCTGAGCGCGTTCGCGGGGCGGAAGGTGCTCCTGCGCTTCGAGTACATCACCGACGGCGCGGTCAACCTGGACGGCTGGGCCGTGGACGACATCGCCGTGCCGGAGCTGGGCTTCCGGGACGACGGCGAGAGCGACGGCTTGTGGCAGGCGCAGGGCTTCCAGCGCCTAACGGGGCCCCTGCCGCAGCGGTTCGTCGTGCAGGTCGTCGAGGTGGGCGACACCACGAGCGTGCGGACGGTGCCCCTCGACGAGAGCAATCGGGGGGAGATACGCCTTTCGGGTTTCGGCACTACCCTGAGGAAGGCGGTAATCGTCATCGCGGGCGCCACGGATGGTACGCGGCAAGCGGCAGGGTACGCGTATTCGCTGGGGGTTGATTGATTTCGAGATTCAGATTGGCCTTCTGATTGTTTTGCGGAAATTTCTGCGATTTTGGGGCAGAGCTAGATTGGGGAGCGGGGGAGTTGGGCTGATTGTTTTGGAGGTGGGCGAGGCAGGCGCGGAGGAGGTCGGTGAGGAGGCGGTGGCCGACCTTGGCGGCGCTGCGGCGCTTGTAGGCATCGCGGCGGGCGAGCTTGATGAAGGTGTCGCGGACGCCGGGCAGGAAAGCGAGGGTAGCGGCGAGGTGGCGGAGCTGGGCGGAGTGGCCGCCCTGCTTGAGGGCATTGAGGTTACCCTTGGGGGCGCCGGCGCCGGGTCGTTTGCCGCCTCGGGGCATGGGAGCCTCCTTCTGACTCACAACGGATTCGGAACGGATAAACGGATGGCAGGGGCGAAGCCCCGCCAAAGGCGGGCAGGCCTGCCCCTACATGAGGGCGGGGCAAGCACCGCCCCTACGGGTCTATGATAGGACGGGCGTTCGGGTGGTAGAATAGGGACATGGCACTGGGGATGGATACTGAGGCCGTTGGGAAGCTGATAGAGCAGAGGATCTTGGGTGATGGTTGAGCCGTCGCCTGTGGATGCGGGTGCTCTGGCGGAAGCCATCCTCCGGGTGGGGCGCGCCGCGCACACGGAGGAGGACGTGCGTATTGGCGTGGAAAAGCTGCTGGAGCCCGCGCTGGCACAGTTGGGCGTCGTGGCGCAGCCCCGCTATGAGAAGCATATCGGTCGCACTGTGCTGACGGCACCTGGGCGGGCTGACGCGCTGTACGGGCGGGCGGTTATCGAATACGAGCCCCCTGGGAAACTCAGCACTTCGAAGGGTGTGGCGTCTACTCGGAGACAGCTTGAGGGCTACCTTCTGGGTGTGGCAGGCTCAGGTGGCGAGCGCGAGGCTGCCCTGCGGCGCGTCGCGGGCATTGGTCTGGATGGCCACAGCATTTTCTTTCTGCGATACCGGGGGGATAGGCCGTCGAAGGAACAGGAGAGTCGGAAGGCGCCTTCAACCCAGCTTCCATTGTTAGTGGAAGAGCCGCCTAAAGGTAGCTTTTCGCTCATTGGGCCACACCCCATTACTGAGGAAAGTGTCAGCGAATTGCTTCTGCACCTGCGGGCATTGCGCCGCCGTCCTTTGGGCGCGGACGAGCTTGCGAAAGAGTTCGGGCCCGGCGGGATTGGTGTGGCGCATGAGATAGTCAACGCCCTGTACACGCGCCTGGAGGAATGCGTGACGGCGCCCGGAAGTCCTTTCCCGAGGGTAGAGACACTCTACG
>JAUYDU010000263.1 GCA_030691665.1 Chloroflexota bacterium | reverse complement strand
ATCGCCCTTGCGGGGCCAGTTGGAGCACTCACCGATGCCGGTGATGCCCTCGTCGGTCTCCACCTCCACGAACACCCACCCCACGTTTATGCCAGCGGCCTTTGGGATGAACCGCCCCGATTCGGGGGACACCAGGTGTACCTTGACGTCGCGGATTTTCATCCGAGTGCCTCCTTCTCTCATTCCTATGAGAGCAACGCGCTCTCGTTGTCCAGGCCCTCACCCCCTGCGCCCCCTCGGTGGAGTGGATGCAATTGACCATCCAGGGGGATGATGGTCTTGACGACCAGCTGGCCTGGAGTATACACGACCTCCTCTACCAGTGTGCGCAAGAGCTCCTGCCTCTGGCCGAAGTCCATGGTGCCGAGGTTGGCGCTGGCCCTGGCGACTAGCTCACGGACCTGTGCCTCCTGGGTCTGCGTCAGGTCCAGGGAGGCCAGCCTCCTGTCCAGTTCGCCTTTGCGCCTCTCCAGGTCAGTCCGCTCTCTCCTCACCCGATCCATCTCCTCCCGCATGAGGGGGTCGGGCACGAGCCCTCTGCGGTATCCCTCCACCAGGCGCCGCTCCTCGGCGGGAACCGCCTCCAGCCGCCTGATGTGTTGTGCCAACTCCTCCTCCAGGAACGAGCGCGCCTCCGAGCCGTTCTCTCGCTGCCTCCGGAGCTGGTCTATCAGCAGTTGGGGGTCCATGAGCAGCTCCGTGACCGCCTCCCATACCTGGGCTTCCCCAACCGCTGCCTGAAACTCCGGGCACCTGCACAGCAGGGGCTGGCCGTCGGGCCCTAGAGGAGCCTTCTCTCTGAGCTTGCGGTAGCACCTGTAGTAGGGCACTCCCAGCACTACGTGCCCTCCGATCCTGCTCCCGCACAGGCCGCAGCGCAGAAGTCCCGATAGAAGATACGAGTGCCTGGCGTTCCTTCTGGCAAGGCGGAGGTTGGCCTCCAGCCTGGTCTGGACTGCCCGGAAGAGTTCCGTGGGCACGGCGGCGGGCACCTGGGCCACCGCCCACTCCTCCTTGGGCTTGAGGCGATAGCTGGACTTCTTGTACTTGCCCAGGGGCTTGAGCCTCCTCTCCGGTTCCGCCTTGCTCCCCTTGAGTTGGTAGAACCGGCCGATATAGGTCTCGTTTCGGAGCATGTGCCCCAGGGTGCTGACTCGCCAGGCGCCTCTCCCCCGGGGAGTAGGGATGGAGAGCCGGTTCAACTTGTCGGCCAGTCCTTGAAGGCTCAGGCGCTCGTTGGCGAAGCGGTAGAAGATGAGCCTCACGACCTTGGCCTCTTCCTCTTTGACGCGGAGGGTCTTCTCCCTGGGGTCGTAGACGTAGCCGAAGGGCGCCGAGGCGCTGACCACCTTCCCCTGCCGCGCCTTCTCCCTTGCCCCTCTCATGGTCCTCTCCCTTATCTTGGCCCGCTCGTACTCGGCCAGCACGCCCCTCATCTGGAAGAACATCCTCCCCTCAGGAGACCACTCCACCTCCTGAGTAATGAACTCCAGCTTAACCCCATGGGCCTCCAGCTCGTCGGCCAGGAGCAGGAGGTCCGACAGGCGTCGGGAAAGCCTATCCGGGTCGTAGGCCAGCACCACATCCACCAGCCTCTGGCGCACCAACTCCCGGAGTCTGTTCATGGCGGGCCGATCCAGGCTCTCCCCGCTGTAGCCATCGTCTATGAGGGGGCGCCCCTCTGGCATCACCACCAGGCCGTTGTCCTGCGCCCGTCTTACGAGGGCCTCGACCTGTGACGCGATGCCGTAACGCTCCGCTTGCTTCTCAGTGCTCACCCTGACGTACAACGCTGCCCTGGTGACCACGCCTGCACCTCCCTCGGTGTTGAACGATTCACGCCTGGATGGTAGCATTTCCACGGCGTTGGAATCATCATATGTGCCCGACCTGGATAGGTCAAGAGGAGGCAGGCTGTGGCGCGGAAGGACAGGTCCCGGATGGACGAGTACCTCTGCCTGCATTGCGGCAGGGCATGGCGGGCCACGGTGGAGCGCTACAGGGACTGGACCAGGAGGAAGTGCCCGGGCTGTGGGAAGCGCAGGACGGTGAAGAAGGAGCTGTTCGAGCGGGCTGTGGTGGAGTTCGCCGAGTCGCTGCGGCATTCTCCGCCACCCTACCCTCCCCAGCCTTCGGCGGTATCGGCGGTGTTCGCCCTCTTGGCGGACACCTTCCCGGGCTCGTCTCCTGCGGCGACGCTGTGGGACGTGTACCAGGAGGCGCTCCGGAGGACAGACCTGCCGGGGGAGATATCTCAACCTGGAAAGTCCGGCCAGGCGCACCCTCGGGCGGAAGGCGGTTACCCATGACCTGGGCACCGCCATGAACGGTTGTGCCCACAGCGGCACCCAGGCTGCACAAAATGAACAAAAGTGCACCCCGACCAGGATGAGAGAAGCATCGACTTGAGCGCGGTCACACGGTCTGACTATTGTCGCCTCAGATACGTCTGGACAGGCCTGTCGCGAGATCTTCCCAGAAGAGTGCATTGCTCTGCAGTGCGTCGAGTATCC
>JAUYDU010000174.1 GCA_030691665.1 Chloroflexota bacterium | reverse complement strand
GCCGGCCCCAGAGATTCGGCGTAGAGGGCTACGTCGTGGCCACGCAGCTCACCTACGGGGCGATCGGCCCCGTACCAGCGGGCGAAACGATAGACCTCAGCCTGACTCTGCCGATGCTCCTCGGACGCGATGGTGGTCAGGAAGAGAGCGGCCGCTTCCGAGAGGCTGAGAGCGCCTCCCTCGCCGCTAGCACCCCCGCCTGCCGATGCCTGGGCCATGTCGCTACCCATTCTAGGAAGGCCAGATAGCAGTGTCAATTGGACAGTGCCGGGACCGGTGTGCACGACCGCACCCCAATGGTCATTGACCAAATAACTCGACAACGTCATTCTGAGCGAAGCGAAGAATCTGGGGCTGGGATTGAGCAAACCCGGTGAAGGGCAATCTCGCCCCACACCTCCAGACCCTTCGCGGAGTTCATCCTGAGCGAAGCCGAAGGGCTCAGGGTGACAAAATAGACCTGCGCTCTGTCGGATTATTTCGTTCATGACCATAAGGCTGGGGCATGGGGAGGCGAATCGATGCCCCCGCCTTGTGGTCATCAAGAAAATAAACTCCCCTGCGGATTGAAACCTGCCTGCCGGCAGGCAGGTCCGCGGCTTTGGCCGAAGCTGCGGGTTTTAACCCGCAGAGAGCAATCAAACTATTGATGACCTTTAGGGGGGGTCGAGAACGGACCCACCAAGGGCGAACCGCTCACCTGGCGCCCCCGACCTTGACAAAGGCGCTGCCACCAGCGCACTATGGGCGGGACAAACAATCATGCGTCTACCCTTCCTGCTGGCGACCCTGTCCCTTCCCCTGCTCGCCCTTCTCGCTGCCTGCGCCGGCGATGGAGGCCGCGCCCCAGAGGAAGGCGCCTTCGTTCAGGACCCCCAGGCCGTAGTGCTCGGCCTCAGCGACCTGCCCGCCAGCCTCATGAAGGCCGGCGACTTCATGAAGGCCCCCGACAGCGGCCACCACATCACCAACGATGAGAGCTGCGGCGGCAGCCCAGGCGCCGAGGGGACAGCCACGCCTGCCCTGAGCGGAGCCGAAGGGCCCGCCTCATCGCCTACTGCTGCCCCGGTCGCCACCGTCAGCCCCACTCCGTCCGGAACCCCTTCGGAGCGCGCCACCTGCCTGCGTGATCTGGAAGAATGGGGTCGCCTCGACGGCTACCAGGTAGAGTATCGAGCCAGCGCTCCCAACGCCTTCTACGCCGGCACCTACGACATCTTCAATGCTGCGTCTATCTATAAGGACGCCAAGGGCGCAGACGCGGCCTTCCGCAATGGCCAGGAAAGACTGCAAGAGAGCTTGAAGGAGCTGGAGGAGGCCGAGCCCGTGGACATACCCCTGGTGGGCGACGAGTCGCTGGCCTTCGTCGTGACCAGCACCCAGAAGATGGAGGACCGCGACATCTCGGTGAGCCTGCACGTAGTGGACTTCCGGCGGGGAAACGTCCTGGTGCGGGTGGGCACCACTGCCCCTACAGCCTTGGCCTCGGTGGACGATCCCCTCACGCTGGCCCGTCAGGTGGATGAGCGTATCCTACGGGTGGCCGGCCAACCCTCGGGGACGAGCACCCCGACCGCTACGGCCGCTCCCTAAGGAACGGCGGTCGGTACGGGGCCGAACCCCTCGCTGCTAGCCTCAGGTGTCGACGTGGGCTGCTCCGTCGCCGAGGGGCTCCCCGACGGAGTCGGGGTCGAAGTTGGCGCCGCGGTCCCCGTCGGCTCCGGGGTGGCAGTGGGAGTGCTCGTAGGCGTCAGCGTCGGCGACGGCGTGGGGCTAGCGGCCGGCGTCGCCGTGGCGGTGGTGGCCGCCAGCAGCACCTCGACCTTGTCCTGGCCTTCCTGGGCCATCCTTATGGTATCATCCAGGTCGGCGCTCGCCTCCGGCGCCACCTTATCCTTCACCTGAGTCAAGATCTCTTCCTGGCTGGCCAGCAGGTCGCCGATCTTGGAGACATCCTCCTGCGCAACAAGCCCGACGTTGTCGGGGCCCAGGCTTCCCACCAGGGTGGAGGTGACTTCCCTCAGTTGCTGGATGACCGGTGCCTCGATGGCGACGCCCTGCTCGGCTAGAGATTGGATCTCTGCCAGGCGCTCCTGAATGCGCGCCACTTGCTCGTCGATGTTGCTGACAACGGCCGCCGGCGTGCTGGTGGCCTCCGGTGTCTGGAGGACAGTCTCGGTGCCGCCACCGCCTCCACCGAAGGCCAGCACACCCGCCCAGGCAGCGAAGGCCACCAGGGCGGCGCTGCCCAGGGCAGCCGGCGCCCAGCGCCACGCGGGCCGTGCCCCGACAGACCGAGGGACCAGCCTTCCCTGGCGGCGGCGGGCGATCGCCGTCACGAAGCGCTGGCGGGCCGCCTGCTCGAAGCCCGGCGCCGGCTCGACGGCATAGGCGTGCCCCAGACCTCGGGCCAGGCGCAGCAAGGGCTCCAGCTCGGGCGCCACCTCGGGATAGAGGTCCAGGCACTCCTCCACACCGAGCCGGCCCCCTTCCAGGGCGGCCAGGCACTCCGCCAGCGTCTCCTCAAGCTTTCTGTTCATTGTTTTCAGGTCTCTTATCGACCAGCAGCTCTTTCAGCTTGGCGATGGCCTTATGCTGAATGACCTTCACATTACCCTCGCCCTTGCCCAGGGCCCGCGCCGTCTCCGCCACCGACAGCCCGGCCCCGAAGCGGAGGGCGATCACCCGGCGCTGGGCCTCGGGGAGGTTGCGAGTAGCCCGCATCACCTCTTCCAGGGCCAGCCGGGCCTCCACCACCTCCTCCGGTCCCGGCGTCCTCACCGGCAGGGTGGGTAGCAACGGGCCAACCTTCCCCCGTGCGCCATCCCGCCGTTGATGGCTAACGATGGCGTTGTGAGCGATCCGGAACAGCCAGGCCGAGAAGGGCGCCTGCCGCCACTCGAACCGCTCCAGGGCATCCAGGACGCGAATGAACACATCTTCCGTCAGGTCCTCAGCGTCTGCCACGTTGCTCGTACGGGCCAGCATGTAGCGGTAGACGCGCGGGAAATACGAATTGTATAACTCGGCGATAGCCTCCTCGTCGCCGACCCTAGCGGCGTCCACCAGGTCGCGCTCGCGTCGGGTCTCCAAGCTAGGGTACAAGGGGTAGACCTCCTGTAGCCGCGTCACCGCTTCAGCCCTTCAGCGGCCCAGCCGGCCACCCCAGTATGATACCCCATATCCTCGTCATTGTGTAGAACGCCCGCTGTGGCAAGAAGGTTAACAATTTCCCCGCCGCCGCCTTGTTCCTTGTTCCGTGTTCCTTGTTCCGTGTTCTTTGCTCTTTGCTCTCTGGGGGGCGGGGCGGGGGCTGGGTGATGTAGCGGAGGCCTTCAGGCCTCCATCAAATGGGGTGGAAGCCTAAAGGCTTCCGCTACATCCGCCGTGTCGGGCTTGAGCCTTTATTTCTTGAATGACCATTAGCCCGCGGTAGGGGTGGGGCCGCCGCCGCCGCCCCCGCCCCCTGCCCCGCCCCGAACAAAGAACAGAGAACAAAGAGCACACAACCTCGCGCCCTTGTTCTCTGCTCTCTCTTCTTTGCTCTCTGCTCTTTGCTCTCCCGGGGGGCGGGGCTGGGCTGGGGCTGGGTTAACCTTTCCCGACCCTCAGGCGTTTTAATGGGTTGACAGGCGGCGGCTAACTCTTTGGCCGCCATCCTTGACAAACTGCGAGCGGTTGTTTTACAGTCAGGCCCAAGTGACTTCGGCATGGCGGCGGGGAGCGGAGGTGTTGCCAGGGCCTGACGGAAGGGATTCCAAGCAAGGCGGCGAATGACTGAACCGGTAGCGTGGTTCTCCTCGCCCTGCGGCGGGGAGAGTTCACAGGCAAACGGCGGAAAGAAGCAAGTGGGCCGGCTCCTCCCCGATCGATCGGGGCAGGTAGCTGGTCTACTTTTGTGTCCGCTTACGCGGACGAATGATGGGGTGGAGCTATGAGAAAACTCTTCAGCGTCCACAAGCGCACCATCGGCCTGGGGCTGATGGGTGCCCTTGTCGCAGCCCTGGCCCTCCTGGGCGGCCTGTTGTGGGCCAACCAGCCGGCCAGCGCCCAGCCGACGGGCGGCGTGGACATCCTGCACGTCAACCCCGACGGCCTCGACTACGCCGGCAACCCCTACTGCCCCGGCACCATCTGGGCCGACGGCGTACCGGTCACAGTCGACGTGACGGATGACTGCAACAACATCACCAGCCAGAACCACGTCATCCGCACCGAGGGCTGGGTCCCCTGGAACGCCGCCGCGGGTACCGGCATGAACGAGTTCGACCCTCTGGGCTGGGATATCGCCGTGCCCGGCGTCGGCAACAACGTGGCCGAGGGCCGCTGCGGCGACCTGGCCGAGGTGACCGGCCGCATCGGCTGGAACCCGGCCAACGACGACGAGGAGTGCGTGGTCATCCACTCCTCCTGGCCCGGCGAGACCCGCGTCACCAAGTCCTACGAGGAGTGCGTCCTCGCTGGCGACCCGCCCACAATAGACTGCGCCATCTTCACCACCGGCGGCATCGTCAAGGAGTGGGACAGCCTGGTCGACTCCGTCATCCTCAAGGAGCCCGACCTCCAGCCCGACTGGGGCGACGCCGGCGGCGTCAACCCGCCCAGAGAGGGCGACGAGGCTGACCCGGCCGACTTCGACGGCGACACCGACGTCGACGCCGACGACCACCACGACGCCGACCGTCAGGGCACCTGGGAGAACGACGACGTCGTCTTCGACGAGGCCACCAAGCGCATCCGCTCCGCCGACGGCCCCATCCAACTGGTGGAGATCGTCCACGGCGAGCACGACGTCCTCATCAACAGCGACACGATCACCCTCCACCACCCGACGGAGGGCGCCATCTTCCTGGCCACCATCGACTCCACCCGCGGCTGCACCTACTTCACCGACCCCAGCGGGTTCTGGGACTTCGGCGATGCCATGAATGGCATCTCCACCGGCGGCGGCCGCTTCCTCGGCCCCCACACCGCCCCGGCCGTCACCCAGCCCATCTGGCTCAGCCTCAACCCGGACAGCCACAACGGCACCGCGCCCCAGGGCGACGCCGACTTCCTGGACATCTGGGTGGACACCACCTGTGAGGAGCAGGCCACCATCGTCATCGACGCCGGCTACCCCGACACCCCCGGCTCCCTTCGCCTGCCCACCCACGAGGAGATCTCCATCAACTGGGTGACCATCGAGCTGGCCAAGCAGCCCGTCATCCGCTGGGCCGGCGAGGAGATCGTCCTGGAGAAGCGCTGGGCCCTGCCCGACATGTGGTTCCCCAACGGCGACGTCAACGGCGACGACCTGATCACCGCCCCCGAGGACGTCTGCCCCCTGGCCACCAACTACGACGCCGACGGCGACGGCGACTGGAGCGACTGGGATGACCTGGTAGCCCAGGGCCACGTCATCGACACCGACGGCGACACCATCCTGGACACCATCCTCGACTACGAGGTGGACTATCTGCGCCTCGACCCCAGCCCCGGCGGCCTCAAGGGCCAGTACGTGGACAACAACGGCGACGGCTACCTCGATCAACTTGACACTGACGAAGATGACGAGGGCGAGGTCGACCTCATGTGCCAGTCCAAGGCCCTCTACGACAACGAGGACCAGGGCAAGGTGGAGGTGGAGGCTTCCCTCCTCGAGGAGCGCGAGGTCTGCCCCACGGGGTGGGAACCCGCTGCGCCGCCGACCCCCCCCGACACGTGGCGCGGCTGGGGCTGCGCCGTCGGCACCCAGTTCACCAACAACCTGATCAACAAGCACGCCTTCTGGGTGTTGTATCTGAAGATCTACCAGGTGAAGCTCACCAACACCGACCCCGGTGACGACGGCGTCGGCCGCGCCGACCACAACGCCGGCGTCTGGGAAGAGGACCTGCTCGACCCCAGCACCGACACCGATGAGCCTGAGACCCTCAACGTCTCCGCCGACGCCCTCCTGCGCGTCACGGTCAAGGGCTGGCTGGAGATGAGCGACAAGACCGGCCGCGGCGCCGTCTGCGTTGACATGGACGGCGACGGCGACGGCAACGACACCACCACCGAGGAGCACGGCGTCCCCTACCCGCTCACCCAGTACGAGCAGGGCTGCCCCGACGCTAACGACGAGATCATCGACCACGGCCACTGGGTGTTCCCCGATGACTTCGTGATGCTGGCCGGCGGCGACCTCGACAGCCGCATCCCCACCTGGGACGTCATGGACGACCCCGGTGACGACACCTCCGACTACCCCGCCTACGTCATCGGCCTCAAGAGCACCCTGGACAGCCACGACCTGATCCCGCGGGCCAACGTCGCCTGCACCGACCCCTACTGCCCGCGCAAGACGATAGTGCCCGACGGCGAGCTGACCATCAGCGACGCCATCCTGCCGCCGCTCAAGATCACCGCCCAGATCGAGGACCCGGCCGACGCCGGCTTCCTCAGGGAGGCCAACAAGGTCGTGGACCTGGCTCTGGACAACGCCTACAGCTCCATCATGATCCCCTACGAGCCGGAGATCCCGTGGATGGTCAACAACGGCGGCTACGACTGGGATTCCTGGTACTGCCGCTCCGAGTACATCAGCGGGCCTGACGACCCCGACGGCGTTTGCACGGACTTCGGCCTGAACCTCGGCCCCTACGAGTTCTACGACGTGCTGAACATCCTGCCCGCCCCCGGCCCGCTGGAGAACACCGACCTGGGTAACCAGGACGGCCAGACGGCGGACGACCCCACCCACCCGCGCAAGTTCGAGTTCTACACCGACAACCGCGGCGAGGGCTTCTTCTTCGCCAACGGCGACTACAACCTGGACTTCGGCCTCGACTCGCCGGATGGCTGCGTCGTTCAGGCCCTGTACGGCACGCCGGACTGTGAGCCGGGCGACATCGTGGGCAACAGCACCATTCAGGTCAACGCCGACTACCCCTACTTCCGCCAGTGGCCCAGCCTCGACTCCAACCCCGT
>JAUYDU010000159.1 GCA_030691665.1 Chloroflexota bacterium | reverse complement strand
CGCAACACACCCCTTACGTTCACGCCGGGATTGTCGTAGAAGCTGGCGTCCTCGGTGGAGATGGTCGCCTGGACGAGCCAGGGAGATATCTCCGTCAAGGGGACGGGATTCCTCAGGCCGGCCAGAGGGTCTACGAACTCGTACAGCAGGTTGCCGTTGCGGTCGAAGATGCGGCTCCCCGCCGAGCCCGTGCGCGCTAGGGCGAGGTCAGGAGGCTCCAGGTCAGCGGCATAGTGGCGATAGACCGCGAAAGAGACGCCGCCGCTCACCGCCAGCACCGTCAGTGCCAGCAGGCCCAAGAAAGCCAGCAGCCACAGCCACCGCGGCGCGCCCGAGCGCCGGCGACCGCCGTTCAGCCGGCGCAGCCGCCGCCTCGAAGCATATCCTCCGGCCATGCGCCTGCTACCCCCTACCAGCCCCGCTCATGGTTCGACAGGCTCACCATGAGCGGGCGTTCCTTCATCCTTCGACAGGCTCAGGATGAGCGGCATAACACTTCCCTCTTTTGCAATACAACGAAATGAGACAAGTCCGTAGCTGCAGGGCTTTAGCCCTGCCTCTCCAGTACAACGAAATGAGACAGGCCAAAGTTACGTAGGGGCGTCTTTTCCAGAGGATAGAGAACGCCCCGCAAGATCGATGCCGCCAGGCCACTGCGCGCCGCCACGTTGTCGAATCCCGGAAAGACGCACGTATGGACGATGGGCGCCGCCGCCAGGCCGGCGAACAGCCGCCTCAGGCCCCGCCGGGTGTAGGCCCGTACGTGGGGCGCCAGCCGTCGCCGTAGCGGATCGGGCAGGTAGTTCACCAATGGGATGTTGCCCAAGACATAGCGCTTGCCCAGGACGATGCCGTGAGTCTCGAAGGGATACAGACGGTTCGGACAATAGATAACGATCCTGCCGCCGGGCCGGGTCACCCGGCAGGCCTCCCCCAGGGTGAGGCGATCGTCGCCGACGTGCTCCAGCACCTCGTGCAGCAGGACGACATCGAAGGTCTCATCGCCGAAGGGCAGGCTCTCGCTCACCGCTATCGCCAGGTGAGGCAGGGCCGTCGCCCCCCGCCGAACCCGCTCCTGGTCGACGTCCACCCCGTACACGTCCGCCGAGAACTCCCTCAGCCGCCGCACGAAGGTGCCGATGCCACAGCCGATATCCAGAATGCGGCGACCTTCCAGGGGCACATAGCGGCGGATGAGGCTCAGGCGGCGCTCCAGGCCGAAGCGCCAAACGTAGCTGGGCTGGCCCAGGCCAACCCCCCTACAGCGGGGTGCCGTCTTCACGTCCTCTACCACAACCTAACGTATGGTAGCAGGGCCAACACTGGGCAGCAACCCGGGCGGCGTTCCATTTGCTCATGATGTAGGGCAGGGCCCTAGCCCTGCCCCTCCCCGCAAACCGAGGTCGGGGCTGGGGCCCCGACCTACGGAATAGATCATGAATCGATGACACGCTACCGCAACCAGCCGTCCCTTTCGGCAGCCGAACCCCCTTGCTATACTTGTCCTGAGCCTGTCGAAGGGATAGCCTCACTTCAGTGAGGGCCTGTCCTGAGCTTGCCGAAGGGAAGGGAACAGCCATGGCCATTACCCGCGAGGAAGTTCGCCACGTCGCTCTGCTCTTCCGCCTGGGCCTCAGCGAGGAGGACATCGCCAGGTTCCAGGGGCAGCTCTCCCAGATCATCGACTACTTCCAGATCCTCCAGCAGGTGGACACCGAGGGCATTCCCCCCACCTCCCACACCCTCCCCCTGGAGAACGTGATGCGCGACGACGAGGCCCGCCCGTCCTATCCCGCCGAGGACATCCTGGCCAACGCCCCCCTTCCGGAGGGCGGCTTCTTCCGTGTGCGAGCGGTCCTGGAGTAGAGACCAGGCGCTGAGGAGATGAGGACGATGGATAGAGACGCTGACTTCCCCTCTTGGCGGAATGCAGGGGGCAAAGCGGCAAGACTGGTCTCGCTGGCCGTCTTGCTCACCCTGCTCGCGCTCCTGGGCCCTTCCAGAATCGTTGAGGGCGGCGGGCTCTACCAGGCCAGCGAGACCAAGATCGAGATCAGGATAACGGGCATGGTCAGCGCGGAGCAGAGAGCCCGCATTGACGAACTCCTAAAGGCCTTCGACCAGCAGAACCCCCGGCTCAAGATAGAGACCGAGGACCGGGAAAAGGAAGGGCAAGAAAAGGAGAGTAAGGCCAACAAGTACCTTTTCTTCCCCCTCACAGCCGCCATGCTGGCAACTGTCGCTGCCTCTACTGTGTTGGCCCAGGCCTGGCGGAGCACAAGATACCGAGTCAATCTCACAGCCAACGTAGCAACGGCCATCGCCTTTGGCCTGGTTGCCACTTCGGGCGTGCTCCTGATCCTCAACGTCGAGCTGGAGGACTCGGGAGTAGACGTGAAGTTCTGGCACGTGGTCACTGGCACAATATTCGTCTACCTTATTGTCTTCCACTTGGCGAACAACTGGCGGGCTTGGCTAGCATATCTGCGTAGGGTGACAAGGTGGCTAAGGCCGGCCGGGCCTTGAACGCCGTAGCGTTTTTCACAGCGTAGGAGGTAGCCCCTGGCACTCTACGACCTGACCATCCACGAAGCGGCCGACCTCCTCGCCCGCCGTCAGCTCTCTTCCCGCGAGCTGACCCAGGCCGTCCTCGACCGCATCCACCAGGTGGACGCCCGCATCCGCGCCTTCATCACTCTCAGCGAGGACCTGGCCCTCAAGCAAGCGGACGAGGCTGACCGGCGCATCGCTGCCGCCGACGCGGGCCCCCTCACGGGCATCCCCGCCGCCATCAAGGACGTCATCTGCACGAGAAGCGTCCCCACCACCTGCGGCTCCCGCATGCTGGCCAACTTCCGCCCGCCCTACGACGCCTACGTCACCGAGCGCCTCCTCCAGGCCGGCCTGGTGATGGTCGGCAAGGCCAACATGGACGAGTTCGCCATGGGCTCCTCCACCGAGAACTCAGCCTTCCATCCCACCCACAACCCCTGGGACCTCGAGCGCGTCCCCGGCGGCTCCTCCGGTGGCTCCGCCGCCGCCGTCGCCGCCGGCGAGGCCCTCTACGCCCTCGGCTCCGACACCGGCGGCAGCATCCGCCAGCCCGCCTCCCTCTGCGGCGTCGTCGGCCTCAAGCCCACCTACGGCCGCGTCAGCCGCTTCGGCCTGGTCGCCTTCGCCAGCTCCCTCGACCAGATCGGCCCCCTCACGAAAGACGTCACCGACTGCGCCCTCGTGCTCAACGCCATCGCCGGCCAGGACCGTCGCGACGCCACCTCTGCCCCCGTGGACGTCCCCGACTACACCCAATCCCTCATCCCCCACCTCAAAGGCCTGCGCGTCGGCGTGCCCCAGGAGTACTTCGTCGAGGGCATGGACCCCGCCGTGCGCCGCAGCATCGAGGGGGCCGTCGCCAGGATGGAGGAGTTGGGCGCCCAGGTCGACTGGGAGGTCTCCCTGCCCAGCACCGGCTACGCCCTCGCCTGCTACTACATCATCGCCCCCAGCGAGGCGATGGCCAACCTGGCCCGCTACGACGGCGTCAAGTACGGCTACTCCAACACCGAGGGCGACAGCATGTGGCAGAACATGGAGCGCACCCGCCAGTACGGCTTCGGCGAC
>JAUYDU010000145.1 GCA_030691665.1 Chloroflexota bacterium | reverse complement strand
CTTTCAGGAGGACCGGTATCTTCTGGTGGAAGGCAGCGGTGAGCAGTTCCACCTCGTCGCCCACCGGCAGGTAGAAGGGCTCCTTGGCGAGCACATACTCCTCGATGGCGTACTGCCTGTACTCCGGGCGCTCGGACGGGTCCTGCATTGTCCTTCTTCACCCCTACTTCTGGGTTGCCTTGGCCGTCAATCGAGCCACCAGGCCGTCCCAGAGCTCATCGACGCGCCGGGCCACCTCTTCCAGGGAGCAGTCGGTGTCGATGACGGCCTGGGCGCGCTGCACTCGCTCATCGTTGGAGAGCTGGGAGGCGATGCGCGCCTCCGCCTGGTCGCGGCTGAGGCCGCTGCGCTCCATCGACCGCTGGGCGGCCACCTGGGGGGACACGACGGTCACCCACACCTCGTCCGTCAGGTCGGCCCAGCCAGCTTCGATGAGGAGGGCCGCCTCCAGCACCACCACCTGCGCGCCCTGCTGGCGCAGCTCCTCTAACCTGTCAGCCATCATCTGGCGCATGGGCGGGTGAGTGATGGCGTTGAGGCGCTGGCGGGCCTGGGGGTCGCCGAACACTATCTGCCCCAGCTTGCGGCGGTCGATCTGGCCTTCGGCCGCCACCACCTGGCGCCCGAAGGCGGCCACCACCTGCTCCCATGCCGGAGTGCCCGGCCGATAGACCTCGTGGCCTATCTGGTCGGCGTAGAGGATAGCGGCGCCCTTGGCGCGGAGCATATCCGAAACGGTGGACTTGCCGCTACCGATACCCCCGGTGAGGCCGATCACAAACATAGGCACGTTCATATTACAAAAAATCGGTCGGATAGCCAACCGACCCGCCCCGACCCGTCGGGGCGTGGGCTAATTGTAGCAGCGATGGCTCTAGGGGGTCAAGAAAGAAGACATGGGCCCAGGCCGAACCCTAAGCATGCTGCACTTTGGACTACTTGACAGCATACAATTCGTATGATAAAAAATATGCGCTAGTTGGCCAGCCGAAGAGTGTCAAGGACGGGAGAGGACAATGCCTGCGGAGAGAATAACCATCACCCTTCCCAAGGAGATGGCTGAGGACATAAGAAAGGCTGCGGCAGCAAGGAGGGAGAGTGTGAGCAAATTTGTTGCCCAGGCCCTGATTGCCGCCAGACAAATGGATCTGAGGAGCTGGATGATCGAGGGCTACCAGGAAATGGCAGAGGAAAACCATCGCCTGGCCGAGGAGTCCCTGGCTATCGCTCAGGAGACCTGGCCCCGTGATTAGGCGCGGCGAGATCTACCACGTGGATTTCAGTCCAGCTAGAGGCAGCGAACAAACAGGTAGACGGCCCGCTCTCGTTATCCAGAACGATATCGGCAACCAGTACGCGGCCACCACCATTGTGGCCGCCATAACCTCCCGCCAGCGGCGCCCCTATCCTTTCCACGTGCAAGTCAGCGCGCGGGAAAGCGGCCTGCTCGCTGACTCCACGGTGATGCTGGAGCAAGTGCTCACTATCTCCCAGGAGCGCTTGCAGGAGAAAGCCGGCCAGCTAGGCCCCGAGAAGATGTCCGAGGTCGATCTAGCGCTGCACCACAGCCTAGGCCTGACCAACTGTGCGGTGACCTACCGCTTCTAGCGGCGGGAAGTTCGGCCTACTGCGCCTTCAGCTCGCGAACCTTGTCCAGGAAAGCCGGTAGGACGGCCTTCCAGTCGCCCACGACCCCGAAGCGCGAGAAGCGGAAGATGTTCGCCTCGGGGTCTTTGTTGATGGCGACGACGCTTTTGGCCCCCGAGACGCCGGCCATGTGCTGGCTGGCCCCGGAGATCGCCACCGCTATGTAGAGGGCAGGGCTCACCACCTTGCCGGTGAGCCCAATCTGCTGGGGCACGGGGTACCAGCCCAGGTCGCAGGCGGCGCGGCTGGCGCCCACAGCGCCCCCCATCAGACCCGCCAGCTCCTCCAGCACCTGGAAGCCCTCGGCGCCACCCATGCCGCGACCGCCGGCCACCACCACCTCGGCATCTTCCAAGCGCACGCCCTCGGCCTTCTCCTTGCGCCGGTCGATGATCTTGGTGCGGATAGCCGAGGCATCGAGGCCAGCGGCCACCTTCACCACCTCGCCCTGGCGGGAGCTATCTGGCGGCAGGGGCTCCTGAGACTTCACCCTGACGCTTGCCATCTGGGGCAGGCACTTGCAGGTATACTGGGCGTTGGCGTTGCCGCCGTAGGCGGCGCGGGTCATCACCAGGCGGCCGTCGGCGATGGCGAGGTCGAGGCAGTCCATTGCCACCGCGGTGTCCAAGCGAGCGGCCAGCCGGGGGGCGAGATCGCGCCCGATTATCGTCTGCCCAAGCAGGACGACAGTCGGATTGGCCTCGCGGCAGGCCTTCTCGGCCGCTGGCACGAAGGCGTCACCCTGATACTGCGCCAGAAGAGGATCGTCGACCACGTAGACCTTGTCCGCTCCGCCGGCGACTAGCTGGGGGGCCAACGCCTCCACGTCCTGCCCCAGAAGGGCTGCCTGAACGGGCTGGCCCAGCTTGTCGGCCAGGCGGCGGGCGGCACCCAGCAGCTCGAGAGAGATGCCAGCCAGGCTGCCATCCTCGGACACCTCGGCAATAACCAGTACTCCGCTCTCGTTGGCCATCTCGGTTATCTCCTTACTCCAGCCTGTAGAGGAAGGCTTCAGCCTTCCACACGCCTGGAAGCCTAAAGGCTTCCGCTACATTTCTAGATGAGCTTCGCTTCCCGAAGCTTGGAGGCCAGCTTGGCGGCCGCTTCGTCCGCCGTCTCCCCCTCGATGAACTCGCACTGGGATTCCTGCACCGGCACGTACAGGCGCTCCAGTTGGAGCATTGAGCCGCTGGGGCCCAGTTGAGAGGGGTCGAGGCCCACGTCGGCCGCCGACCAGACGCTTACCTCCTTGCGAGCAGCCGCCATGATCTGCCGTAGCTGAGGATAGCGGGGCTCGCCCAGCTCGTTGCTGACGGTGACCAGGCAGGGAAGGGGAGCTTCTACCGTCTCGGAGCCGTCCAGGAGCACCCGCTCCACCACCGCCTTGCCGTCGCGCACCTGGACGCCCTTGGCGATGGTGATGCAGGGCAGGCCCAGCATGTCGGCCATGAGCGAGCCGACAACGCCCATGTCCCAGTCCACCGCCTGGCGGCCGCAGAAGATGAGGTCAACGGGCTCCAGCTTCTTGACAGCGGCGGTGAGAGCGCGAGCGGTGGTGTAGCTATCGCCCTCCTCGAACGCCTTGTCGGTCAGCAGCACGCCCTCATCGGCGCCCATAGCCAGGCTGTGCTTGATGACGTCGCGGGAGCCCTCGGGACCCAGGGTAAGGATGGTGATCTTGCCCTCGCCCAGGGTATCGCGGATGCGCAGGGCCGCCTCCACGCCGATGGTGTCGAACTGGCTGGGCACGGGCTGAATGCCCGGCACCGGCAG
>JAUYDU010000078.1 GCA_030691665.1 Chloroflexota bacterium | reverse complement strand
GGTATGGTCAGGGGAGCGTTCTCAGTCCGCCGGATGACCTGTGCGAGAGTCCGCGCCCGTTGCTCGTGGCCCTTCTCTTCCGCATCCTGTTTCTGGGCATAGAGAGCTGGCAGAAACCCCCTGGTGGTGACGAAGCAGGCGCAGGCTTCGCAGATGTCCTCGTATTCGCACTTGACCCCCTCGGGGCGGATGCAGTAGCCGTTGCCCAACAGTCGCCACTGGGTCTCTTGTCGCAACTGACGCATTCCCTGGCCCTCGGCAGTGGTGGGTAGCGTCGGCACGTCAGCCAGCCCAGAAGCCGACGGCTGCCCACAGAGGAGTTCTAGCTGCTGGCTGACGGCCGAGTACTCCTGCTGGACGACTCGGTTGCTTATGCGGGCGTAGACCAGCGTCATGGAGAGGGAGCGGTGTCCCAACAGGGCGGCGATGCTCTCCAGGGACATGCCTCGGTTGATGCCCAGGGTGGCCAGGGTGTGGCGTAGCTGGTGTGGTGTGACGTGTCGTTGAATTCCTGCCGCCCTGGCGATGCGGGAGACGGCGTTGCCTACCCTGGTCCTGCCAATGGGACGGCCATATTCAGTGAAGAGGAAGTCCGAGCGGGACTGAGGAGGAAGATGAGAGGCCCACTCCTTGAACAGTTCTCGCACCTCAGTGTGGAGAGGGACATAGCGGTCCCTACGCAGCTTGCCCAAGGGGACATGGAGCCAGTAGGCGCCGCCGATGGAGACGACGCAGTCGGCCTGGAGATCCAGGAACTCCCCCATGCGGAGGCCGGTGCGCAAAAGCGTGACACCGCAGACCCTTGTGAACAGGTCGGGGTGACTCTGAGCCGTCCTGAGGAACCGGGCGGCGTCAGAGTCATCCAGGAAGCGGGGATGGGGATCGCCCACCCGAGGCCTATCCCCATCGAAGATGAGGGTGGCGCGGGGCGCCTCCGGCCACTGCCACTGGGCGATGCGGTGGAAGAAGTTCTCCAAGACCATGAGGAGGCCGGCTACAGTGCTGGCCTTGAGTCTGGCATCGGGCGGAGGATGGGACCTGTGCCGTGGGGCCGCCCAGCGGAGATGCTCCTTGAAGGCTTCGATGTGGCGGCGCTGTATCTGGTCTAGCCTGACGACCGTTGGCATAGCACGAGCGAGCCAGGAGAAGAACAGGTACAATCGGCTCTCCTGCTGACACAGGGTGCTGTGACGGAGGGTCAGAGCCATCTGCTGGAGGTAGCGCTGGACGCTGGCGCGGACTTCCACCGGCGCCTCTGCCCAGCGCTGACTGAAGTCCTGGCGCCTCTTGGGGGAGGATGCCTGGCGTGGGAAGATGCCCATGTGACGAAGGACGTTGCTCATTTCGGTGAGCCCGGTGTTCCAGGACGTGGGGAGCCCGTTTCTCAAGCCTGGCTTTCTTCCCCTTGTTACCCGATTCAACTGGGCTGTTCGCAGGGCCTGGGCGAAGGCGGTGGCGTCGTCTGGGGTCAAGACGTCCATGGGCTTTCCAGCCCACGCCATCAAGCACACCAAAGCTTCGAACTGCCTCCTTGCACTGGGCTCGGTGTACCCGAGACGGCGGGCCGCCGCTTGGTAGCGGTTGTAGGTCTCCCGCTCCATGAGGCGGCGGGCCATCTCTCCCATGCGGCGGTGGCCTACCAGAATGTATGCAGCCGGCATGGAGAGCAGGTGGCGCAGGAAGAGGTAGTGCACGAAGGCTAGCTGGGAAGGCCTGCAGCGGAGCTGTCCCTCCAGTGACAGGTCAAGCCAGGCCTCGGGCTGCGGGAAACGGCGCAGGAAGGACCAGGCTCCTCGTGTCCTCCACCCCACGGCGGCTGGGGCGGTGGAGTAGCCCGCGGCCTCCATGTACGCGATGTACTCAGTGATAAGACAGGCGTGGTTAGTGGCCGTCTCGGGAGCCTGGCCAGGAGAGGCTTCGTGCCCGTTGCCAAGCGCCGTCGAGCTAACGAGCAGCGTGCTACTCATTCGACGCCGCCTCTTCACCCTGGGGAGTGAACAGCGAGTCGGCAAGCCGCAGGTACTCTTCCTGAAGCTCCTTGGGGCAGAGGTGCAGGTATATCCTGGTAGTCAGGATGCTCCGGTGGCCAGCCTGAGCCTGAATGGCCTCCAGGGACATACCCGACTGACTCAGCCGGGTGAGGCAGGTGTGGCGAAGACGATGGCACTGGACCTCGGGCGTGCCAGCTCGACGCCGATGGTAGTCGATGATGGTGTCCAGGGCCGGCACGCTCAAGGGCTGACCCCGCCGTGGACCTTTCATCGCCAGGAAGACCCTGGTGGAGGCGCTGCGGGGCCTCTCCTCATTCAGGTAGCGTAGCATGGTCTCGAAGGCTGAAGCTGCCACCGGGATCACCCTGGAGCGGCCGCCCTTGGCTTCGCGCACCATCAATGTGCGCTGACCGAAGTCCAGGTCCTCCAGGCTCAGCCCCAGGACCTCCGACTTCCGCAGGCCTCCCAGAAGCATTAGAAGCACCATGGCCCGGTCCCGAGAAGTACGAAGGGAGTCCAGGAACTGGCTCACCACCTGCCTGTCTAGCGGCATGGGCAGGTGGTGAGGCGCCTTGACCAGCGGCGTCACTCCGCTACTCCATCCACCCCATACCCTGCCTCGGACGGGCATGCCGCGAGGGACAGGGTTCGCCCTGATGGGCGTGTCGCCACGAACCACCAGATACTCGTAGAGGCTGGACACCGTCGCCAGGCGGCGCTTGACCGTTTGGGGTGCAAGTCCAGTGCCCTGGCGCCGCGGTCTTCTGCCGTCGCCGTCCTGATCGGTCCCCTCCTGCTGGTTCCGGATGAAGGCGAAGATGTCCGCTGAGGTCACCTGCGTCACGGGCTTCTTCACCGCGTTGAGGAAGACTTGCAGGTCGTAGGCGTAGCTTATCCAGGTGTTGGGCCTGCACCTGTACCTGACGAACTCAAGGTAGCTGTCCGTCTCTGGCACACCCAGGGATAGCCTGACCAGCACTCCCTCCTTGAACTCCCGCCTCACCCGGTACTCCATGGCGCCTCCTTGCCGTTGTTCCAGCTCATCAAGCTCCAGCTAGGATTACCGATATACTAGCGCGGTTTTCGTGTCGTACATAAGGCCATATTGTGTCATGCTAGCTACGTTGCAAGCGCAACAAAGCACCTTAAAAACCGCATAGGGCTAGCTTCGGGAATGGCTTCCCCAAGCTAGCTGGCAACGAAGAAACGTCAAGGCTTTCCCCATACGTTTCTGAACGACTACGAATGCTGAAGAGGGCGCAAGCTGCTAGCCCTTCCTCTAACACCCATTCGGGGGGAAGGTTGAAGCCTTTAAGGCGAAGCTAGCGTACAAGTAGCGACTAGGCTTGCCAAAGCTGAAAGCTGAACGGTACTAGGTAGAGCGTAGCAGAGTAACCTGGCATGACGGCAAGGCTAGGGACGCCAGAAGCCTATGCGGTAGGGATACCGTCACAATAGCGGGAAGGATTCCCCAAGGGAACCCCCCCACCCCCACAAAGGATGGGAAGGAATCCCGAAGGGAAGGGATAACCCCCAAGGCCCATAAAGCCACGGGCGGAATCCCCAGCTAGGGACACGGGCCTATGCAAGAGGGTAGGTTGACTACCTGCGGGCCTGAAAGCGAACCTCACCTAGTCCGTAAAAGCCTTCTGTTCGCAGGCCCACCCCCTGGACGGGGCTGGCCAGGGCGCCATGCGAATCTAACCAGAAGGAGAAGTCGCATGGAGATACCCAACTACATCGCAGCCCTGTTGCAGCCCCAGTCCGGTAAGCAGGTCGGACGCAAGGTGTGGTCCATAGACCTGGAGACGGTGTGGCTGCCGTTCTTCACCGCCACCAACACGGTGAAGGCCACGGCCATCCCCTCCGAGGCCCTGGGAGCGCCGTTGCGCCTCCAGTACGAGGACGACGGCGAGGTGCGGTTCTCCCCCACGGGCCGCCCTGTAATCAGGGTGGCTAAGGAGATCTCCGACCAGGTCAAGGTCGTGAGGGAGAACTTCATCGCCAACCTCCAGTCCTTCACGGGCCTGGTCGTCAAGAAGGACAAGGACGGCTACATGGCCCAGGTCAAGGCCGCCTCCAAGGCGGGCGCCCCCATCGTCGCCAAGGACGAGGCGTCCCTCAAGGCCGCCTACGACGCCCTGGCCGTGAAGGCCGAGGCCGAACCCGAGGTGTCCACCAACGGCGCCAAGCCCGACGCCGAGCCCCAGCCCGTGACCGCCTAGTCAACCCCACGCATGGCGCCCTGGCCAGCCCCGTTCAGCGAAAGGAGTGCCATGACAACTCCCAGGTGGGCCACGGCGGAGCGTAAGGCGAGGCTGGTACAGCTCTGGGACCGCTACGGCAACCAGTGCCTTCAGGGGCACCGCACCTGCCCAGACCCCAGCCACTACGTCCTAGTGGACGCCCAAGGCAGGATGCAGCTCCTCCGCCTCTCCGATGTGAAGTCGGAGGGCGCTATCCGCTACTGGGTGGGCGACGACGCAGCCCAGAGGATGGCGGAATGGCGGGCGGAGCAAGAGCGCCTGCACAGAGACCAGCGCCGCTTCCGCCAGGGGGAGTTTGACTCCCTGCGGCGGCAGCTCTACCTGGAAAACCAGCCACCCTACACCATCGTGGCCCTCACGGTGGACTCCCTCACCTTCAGGCCCGTGGCGTTGGTGAAGGTGTCCAGTACCATCATCCGCCTCTTCGTTAACCTGGAAGAGCCGATGGGCGCCTTGAGCAAGAGCGCCAGACGCAAGGCGAGGCGCTACGGGAAGCCTCTTCCCGAAGAGGCAGCCCAGAAAGCGGAGCAGGCGATAGCGGCAGCAGTCCAGGACTGGTGGGCGAAGAGGAAGTAGGAATCGGGTAGCGCAAATCGAATAGCAGGATTGGCCCCTCACCGAAGGGCGCCGCAGGGCGCCACGGTGGGGGGCTTTTCTTTTTGGCCCAAAGGCTGGGTCACGGCCCAACAGGGCGCTCAACCTAGCCCGTATGAGGTGCGGCATGGCCACCACCATACTGGAACCCACAGCCCGTCTGGAGCAGTTGGAACCGGACATAAGGCGCCTGGCCCGTCGATGGAGCAGGGGCTGTGTCGCGTATCAGGACGACCTGGCCCAGGTGGCCAGGCTGGCCATGTGGCTAATGCTGAAGGAACGCCCCGACGCCCCTGTGCAACACCTCATGTACAAGGCCAAACAGGAAATCCTGGACGAGAAGAAACTGGGCCGCTCCGTGGACGGCCGGCTGGACCCGGTGAGTAGGCGCGCCTTCAGGTGGCTGATAGGGTCGCTGGACGCCCCGCGGCTCGATGGCCAAGCTCCCCTCGCCGACACGCTGGCCAGCGGCCCCATCCACGCCCACAACCTGTGGGAGTCGCCGGTGGAGGAAGAAGCCCTGGGTAGGGTCCTCTACCAAACGCTGCGCGAGCTTCTCACCCCACGGGAGGATGCTCTACTGGCGCTCCTGCTGCTGGGCTACCAGCACAAGGAGGCTGGGGCCCTCCTGGGTCTGACAAAGCAGCAGGTCCACCGCACCCACCAGTC
>JAUYDU010000062.1 GCA_030691665.1 Chloroflexota bacterium | reverse complement strand
ACAACAGGCTGACGGGGCCCGGGAGAGACGTTCGCTCCCGGGCCTTTGTCTTAGATAGCAGCGATTAGTCGGCCCCCTGGCTGTCCGACGACGCACGAGGCCCCCGATCTGTTGCGTCGGCGGAGTGGCCCAGGACAAGTATTAACCGTTCCTTAACCTTCCGTTTACCGCTGCCCCCCTCCTATTAACTGCAATGTCTACTTGGCTGTGCCATGCTAACAGTAGCCCTGAACAAGGGAGCCCGCGCGAAGTGGGCGGAACGACGGCACTGTTCAGCGCGCTGCGCCATCGCGCCCAAAGCTGCCCCCTCCGCCCAACCGCGCGGGCCCTCCCCAGGAGGCCCGCATGGCCATTCGGTGTGCCGCGCTGGTGGCGGCTCTCTTCGCCCTTGCCCTCATCGCATCGCCACCTTCTACCGCAGGATCCACCAACCATGCCAGCCCCATGGTCTACCTCCTCTACTTTCGGGCTCAGGACGATCCCCTGGACGACGCTCTCGCCCTGGCGTTCGAACGGGGCCTGGAAGACGTGCGCCGTTGGTACAGCCAGCAAGTGGGCAGGACTTTCCGCCGAAGCGCTCTGGTGGAGGTAGTCGGCCAAGAAACGGTGGCCCAGTACTGCGCCCGTCTCGCCTGTCAGCCCACGAGCGATTCGGCACCCCTGTTTCGGGCGCTGGTGGACGAGCTCAGCCAGCGAGGCCACGTGAACCGGGCAGATCCCGATTCGATCTACGTCATCGCCGTGCAGACCTACGAGCTCAGCTCGACCATGGGCGATCCGGGGGGAGCCTGGTACACCGGCGAGGGCGGTGGGGTGGCCACCTTGGGCCGCCGCGAGCTGGAAGACATAGCGCGGCCCTGCCAGGGCGACTGCTTTGCCAGGAACACAGCCCTGGGAATGCTGGCCCACGAGCTCGGCCACGCCCTCAACCTGCCCCATCCCCACGAAGACCTGTACTCCCAGGGGCGCGACCCCTGCGATGGCCACTGCTCCCAGACCATAATGTGGGTCTACTCCAAGTACCCCGACGTCAGCCTTTTGGACACCCCCGAGCACCCGGAGATGGAGGCACTGAGGGGCAGCCCCTTCTTTGGCTTGAAGACGGAAGCCGTCGATCTCCAACTCGGCTGGAACCTCGTGTCCCTCCCCCTTCGTCCACAGCCCGCCGTCCCCCTTTCTGTGCTATCGGCCCTGGAAGAAGACTACGACGTCGTCTACGGCTGGAACGCCGAGGAGGAGTCGTGGCTCTCCTATTCTCCCCAGCACAGCGGCACCCTCGACCGCCTGGAAGAGAGCATGGGCTTCTGGGTGCACGCGAAGACCGCAAAGACCTTCCTTGTGGTCGGAGAGCCGGTTGGTCCTGTCCAGATTCCCCTGGTGCAAGGATGGAACCTTATCGGCTACCCCTCACAGCGATCCCTACCCCCGCAGGAGGCCCTGGACTCTGTCAAAGGCAGCTACGACGTCGTCTACGGCTGGAACCCCTCGGACGGAGGAGCGTGGCTGACCTACCTGCCAGGCCTGAGTCACGGCACTCTGAAGGAGATGAGCCCCGGCCATGCCTACTGGATCCACGCCACGCGTGAGTCCGTCCTCACCATCGACTAGCCTGCCCCAGAACCAGGTCGGGGCCGAGCAGCGGCCGGGGAGGGCTTGGCCTCCTCGGGCCTCTTGCGTTAAGATGATGCCACCACTGGGGAGGGTGGCATCATGAACGAGAAGGAAAGCAGGGAATACGTCCTCCAGATGGCCAGGGAGCAGGATGTCAAGTTCATCCGCTTCTGGTTCACCGACATCCTCGGCAACCTCAAGAGCGTGGCCATCACGGTAGCAGAGCTGGAGCAAGCCCTGGAAGAGGGGGTGGGGTTCGACGGCTCCTCCATCGAGGGGTTCGCCCGCATCGATGAGAGCGACATGATCGCCATGCCTGACCCCACTACCTTCGTCATCCTCCCCTGGCGCCCCCAGGAGAAGCGGGTGGCCCGCGTATTCTGCGACATCCTCCAGCCCGACGGTAGCCCCTTCGAGGGCGACCCCCGCTACATCCTCAAGCGCAACCTCAAACGAGCCGCCGAGCTGGGCTTCACCTTCTACGTCGGGCCAGAGCTGGAGTACTTCTACTTCGCCAACTCAGATGGCACCACCACCCTGGATCGAGGCGGCTACTTCGACCTCACGCCCCTGGACGCCGCCACCGACCTGCGCCGCGAGACGGTCCTCGCCCTGGAGGAGATGGGCATCGCCGTGGAGGCCAGCCACCACGAGGTCGCCCCCAGTCAGCACGAGATCGACCTGCGCTACACCGACGCCCTCACCATGGCCGACAACACGATGACCTATCGCCTGGTGGTCAAGGAGGTGGCCCTCAGGCAGGGCGTCTATGCCACCTTCATGCCCAAGCCCCTGGCCGCCGAGAACGGCAGCGGCATGCACGTCCACCAGTCCCTCTTTAAGGGCGAGCGCAACGCCTTCTTTGACGTCAACGCCCAATATCATCTATCCGCCATCGCCAGGAGCTACATCGCTGGCCTGCTCCGCCACGCCCGCGAGATCACCGTCGTCACCAACCAGTGGGTGAACTCCTACAAACGCCTGGTGCCCGGCTACGAGGCGCCCGTCTACCTCTCCTGGGCCCTGCGCAATCGCTCCGACCTCGTCCGCGTGCCGGAGTACAAGCCCGGCAAGGAGAAGGATACCCGCATCGAGTACCGCGCCCCCGATCCCGCCTGCAACCCCTACCTGGCCTTCGCCGTGATGCTGGCCGCCGGCCTGGAGGGAATCGAGAAGGAGTATCCCTGCCCCGACCCCGTAGAGGAGAACGTCTTCCAGATGACGGAGGAACAGAAGAAGAAGCGGGGCATCGAGCACCTGCCGGGGAGCCTGTTCGAGGCCATCGAGCTGGCCGAGCAGAGCGAGCTGCTACGCCGCTGCCTCGGCGATCACCTATTCGAGAGCCTCATCAAGAACAAGCTCATCGAATGGAGTGACTACCGCCGTTACGTGACCGACTACGAGATCAAGCGCTACCTGCCCACCCTCTAGCGGTTCGTCGAAGCCGGCCATGGGCGACACCTCGACCCAACCTGACCTGAGTGTCGTCCGTCGTTCGTATCAGGGGTTTCGCGCCCGCCTCTACGACCTCATTGTCCGGCCCGTCTCGGCGGGCTATCGCGCCCTGGCCGTCGAGCGC
>JAUYDU010000557.1 GCA_030691665.1 Chloroflexota bacterium | reverse complement strand
TCCTTCGCCGTGGTCACCGGCCATGAGGACGTCGCCAAGGACGAGTCGGCCATTCGCTGGGACAAGCTGGCCACGGCCGTGGATACGATCGTGTTCCTGATGGGCCGCAAGACCCTCCCCCTCATCGTCGAGCAGCTCACGGCCCACGGCCGCCCCGCCGACACGCCGGTGGCCGTCGTCCAGTGGGCGACCACACCCCGCCAGCGGACGGTGGTGGGCACTCTGGCCGACATCGTCCAGCGGGCGGAGGAAGCTGGCCTCGGCGCGCCGGCGGTGACGGTGGTGGGGGAGGTGGTGCGTCTGCGGGACGTGCTCGCCTGGTACGAGCAGCGGCCCCTCTTCGGCAAGCGGGTGCTGGTCACCCGCACCCGCCGCCAGGCCAGCGCCCTCGCCGACCTGCTGGCCCAGGAGGGGGCAGAGGCCGTCGAGCTGCCCGTCATCCAGATAGTGGAGACGGTCGACGCCGAGCGGCTGGCCGAGGCCGTCGCCCGCCTGGCCCTGAGCTCGCCCAAGGGCGGCTACGACTGGCTGGTCTTTACCAGCGCCAACGGGGTGGAAGTGTTCTTCTCGCACCTGCGTCGTCTGGGGCGGGACGCCCGCGCCCTCGCCGGCGCCCGAGTGGCGGCCATCGGGCCGGCCACGGCGGATGCCCTGGCGGAGCGGGGCATCGTCGCCGATATCGTGCCCCCGGAGTTCATCGCCGAGGGCGTGGTGGAGGCGTTGCGAGAGGAGGGCCTGGAGGGAAAGCGGGTGCTCCTGGCGCGGGCTGAAGGCGCTCGCCCTGAGCTTGTCGAAGGGCTCCGTTCCCTGGGCGCCCAGGTCGATGAGCTCCCGTTGTACCGCAGCGAGCTGCCGCCAGCCGACCCCGACGCGTCGGGGCTGGCCCAGCTACGGGCGGGCGAGATCGATGTCGTGACCTTCACCAGCTCCTCCACCGTGCGCCACCTGGCGCAGATGCTGGGCGGCGACGTAGAATGCCTACGGAAGGCCGTCGTGGCCTGCATCGGGCCGGTCACCGCCAAGACGGCCGAGGAGCTGGGCCTGCGGGTGGATGTAGTGGCGGAGGAGCACACGGTGCCGGGCCTGGTGGCGGCGCTACGAGATCACTTCTCGCGGGCTGCCGACACAGAACCATGACGCAACTACGCAGGGTTCGGCGCCTCTGGACCCGCTGGGCCGGCATCTACGACCTTCGCGTCAGGCTATTCATGCGCTGGTGGCGGAAGGCTGCCGTGAACGCCCTGCGCCCGCGCCCGGGCGACACGGTCCTCGACTTGGCCTGCGGCACGGGCCTGAACTTCCCCCACATCATCGAGCGGGTCGGCCCCCAGGGCAGGATCGTGGGGGTGGACCTCACCCGGGCCATGCTGAAGCAGGCGAGACGGAAGCTTGCTCGCCATCGCTGGAACGGCGTGGCTCTAGTGGAGGGGGATGCCGCCAGCCTGCCCCTGGCCAGCGAGTCCTGCGATGCGGTTCTCTGCTCCTTCGGCATGGTGATCATCCCGGACTATCGGCGGGCGATAGTGGAGGCGGTGCGGGTCCTCAGGCCCGGCGGACGGCTGGTACTGCTGGAGCCCAAGCGGGGCTCAGCCCTGTGGGCCAAGGTGGTGAACCCCCTGGTGGCCTTCGCTGGCCGTTTCGGCGCTGTGGACCTAGATCGCAGACCTTGGGAGGAGCTGCCCGGCCTTCTGGAAGACGTTTCCCGGAGTGACTATCTGGGTGGGATGGTGTACATTGCGAGCGGCACCAAAGGGAAGAAGCCAGAAGATGCGCCTCACCACTCTTGAACTGGACGCGGAGCAAGACCCATGCGTCTGACCCACGTGCGACTCCTGGTGGCCGACTATCCGACCTGTTTCCGCTTCTACCGCGACGTCATGGGCTTTCCGGTCGCCTGGGGCGACGAGAACGGCCCCTACGCCGACTTCCGGGCCGGGGAGGCGATGCTTGCCCTCTACGACCGCAGGCTCATGGCGGAGGCCGTCGGCACCGACGATCGGCCCCTCACTGCCAACGCCATGGACCGCTGCGCCCTGATCTTCGCGGTTGAGAGCGTGGACGGCGATTTCGATGCACTGCGCAGCAGGGGTGTCGTCTTCGAGACGGATCCTCAGGATCGGCCGGCCTGGGGCATCCGCACAGCCCATTTCCGCGACCCCGACGGCAACCTCCTTGAGATCTATACGGAGCTTTCCCCATGACCACCCGCACCGCCATCGAACGCTTCGCCCGCTTCCGCCGCCTGCGCCGCAGCGAGGGCCTGCGCCGCCTGGTGCGGGAGACCCGCCTCTCGCCCCACGACTTCGTCTTCCCCCTGTTCGTCGCCCACGGCCAGGGCCTGCGACGGGAGATCGCCTCCATGCCCGGCCAGTACCAGTTGTCGGTGGATCAGCTCGCCCAGGAGGCCCGCGAGCTCCTGTCGCTGGGCATCCCCGCCGTCCTCCTCTTTGGCCTGCCCGCCGCCTCCGCCGGAGGCGGATCCGCCTCTGGCGGAAAGGACGAAGTGGGCTCCGAGGCCTATGCCCCCGACGGCATCGTCCAGCGGGCCATCCGCGCCCTTAAGAAGGAGGCGCCGGAGCTGGTGGTCATCACCGACGTCTGCCTGTGCGAGTACACCAGCCACGGCCACTGCGGCGTCGTGGTCGAGGGCGAAGTGGATAACGACCAGACGCTGCCCCTTCTGGCCCGCACGGCCCTCTCCCACGCCGAGGCCGGCGCCGACATGGTGGCCCCCTCCGACATGATGGACGGCCGTGTGGCCGCCATCCGCGCCGCCCTGGACGAGGCCGGCCTCACCCACATCCCCATCATGGCCTACGCCGCCAAGCACGCCTCCGCCTTCTACGGGCCCTTCCGCGAGGCGGCGGAGTCGGCTCCCCAGTTCGGCGACCGCCGCGGCTACCAGATGGACCCGGCCAACGTCCGCGAGGCGTTGCGGGAGATCGAGGCGGACGTCGAGGAGGGGGCGGACATCGTCATGGTGAAGCCGGCCCTGGCCTACCTGGACGTCATCGCCCGCGCCCGCCAGCGCTTCGACCTGCCCCTGGCCGCCTACAACGTGAGCGGCGAGTACGCCATGGTGAAGGCGGCCGCGATGAA
>JAUYDU010000374.1 GCA_030691665.1 Chloroflexota bacterium | reverse complement strand
GCGCTCGCATGAGCTACCTCCTCAACACTTCCCCCTGCCGCCTCGATCTTCTCCCTGGCCGTCGCCGAGAACTTGTGGGCCCGCACCGTCAGGGCCTTGCTTATCTCGCCGTCACCCAGGATCTTCACCGGCTGCCTGGCGGTCTTGACGATACCTGCTTCCCGCAGGAGCTGAGGCGTCACCTCCGTGCCCACTTCGAATCGCTCCAACTGCTTCACATTCACCGCTGCATACTCCACCCGGAAGATGTTCGTAAAGCCCCGCCGATGGGGCAACCGCTTGATCAGGGGTGTCTGACCGCCCTCGAAGCCCAGACGAGGCCCGCCGCCTGACCGCGACTTCTGGCCCTTGGAGCCACGCCCCGAATAGGTGCCATGGCCGCTGGCATCGCCGCGGCCCACTCGCTTCCGCTTGTGCCGGGACCCCTTGGGCGGCCTCAGCTCGTGGGCTTCCATCTCTACTCAGCCACCTCTTGCACCTCTACCAGATGGCGCACCTTCAGTATCATACCACGCGTAACTCGCGAATCGCTATGTTCCACCGTTTGGCCCAGGCGCCTCAGCCCCAGGGCTCGGATCGTCCGCCGCTGATCCGGCGGGCAGCCGATGCTGCTCTTCCTCCAGGTGATGCGCAGCTTCCCCATCGCTCCCTACGCCTCCGCGGCGACCAGGGCGCGGCGGCGGGCCACCGCCCCCTCGACGTTCCTGAGCTGGGAAAGCCCCAGTATAGTGGCCTTGACCACGTTCACCGCATTGTCCGAGCCCAGGGACTTGGCCACTACGTCCTTGATCCCCGCCATCTCCAGCACGGCCCGCACTCCCCCGCCGGCGATGAGGCCGGTGCCCGGCGGCGCTGGCTTGATGAACACCTGGGCGGCGCTAAAGCGCACCAACACCTCGTGGGGGATGGTGGTTCCTCTCATCGGCACCTTGATCAGGTTCTTGCGGGCGACAGTGGAAGCCTTGTGGATGGCCGCGGGAACCTCCTTGGCCTTGCCGATGGCCGCTCCCACGTGGCCCTGGCCGTCGCCCACCACCACCACGGCGGTAAAGTGGAAGCGGCGGCCACCCTTGACCACCTTGGCCACCCGGTTGATAAACACAACCTTCTCCGCCAATTCTATCTCGATAGGGTCGATCTTCTCCCGAGCGATCGTGTACTTCCTAGGATTGGACATCACTCCCCCAACTTCGTAGGGCATGGCCCCAGCCATGCCACCCGGAACCTACCTAGAACACCAGCCCGGCCTCGCGAGCGGCCTCGGCCAGAGCCTTGACCCGGCCATGATACTTGTAGCCGCCGCGGTCGAACACCACTGTCTTGATCCCTTTCTCCACAGCTCGCTTGGCCAGACGGCCTCCCACCAGGCCGGCCACCTGCGTCTTGGACTTGCCGTCCATCTGCTGGCGAATATCCGCCTCCAGGTCGGAGGCAGCCACCAGGGTGTGGCCCTCCTGGTCGTCGATGACCTGGGAATAGATGTGGTTGAGGCTGCGGAAGACGCACAGGCGCGGCCTCTCGGCAGTGCCTGCTACCTTCTCCCGCACCCGCTCATGGCGCCGGATCCGCGCTGCTCGTAGTGTCTTCTTCGCCTTCATGCCTATCTCTTGGCCGCCTTGCCGGCCTTGCCCGCCTTATGGCGGACCCTCTCGCCTTGATAGCGGATGCCCTTGCCCTTGTAGGGCTCGGGCGGGCGCACGGCCCGAATATCAGCCGCCACCTGGCCCACCAGCTCGCGGCTGATGCCCTGCACCAACACGCGGCTGTTGCCCTCGACAGCAAAGGTAATCCCCGCCGGGGGAGTCACCTCCACCGGCCGCGAGTAGCCCACCTGGAGCACCAGCTTCTGCCCCTGCACCTGGGCTCGATAGCCCACCCCTTGCATCTCCAGCACCTTGATGAAGCCATCGCTGACGCCGGTGACCATGTTGGCCAACAAGCTGCGGGTCAGCCCATGCAGGGAGCGATGCAGGGGCCGGTCAGTCGGGCGGGTGACCAGAATCTGGCCGTCGTCCACAGTGACGCCGATGTCGGGGTGAAGGTCACGGCTCAGCTCCCCCTTGGGGCCCTTCACCGTCACACGGGCACCCTCGATGCGCACCTCCACCTGGGATGGAATAGCGATGGGCAATCGCCCTATGCGCGACATGGCGTTCTCTCCCTCACCACACGTAGCAGACGACCTCGCCGCCCAGCCGGCGGCGCCAGGCCTCCTGTCCGGTCATCACCCCTTGGGGCGTAGACATAATAGCGATGCCCAGGCCGCCGTACACGCGGGGGATCTCCCGCTTCTGCACGTAAACCCTTAGGCCGGGCTTGCTCACCCGCCGCAGGCCGCTGATGTTGGGCTCCTTCTTGCCCCTGTACACCAGGTCGACGCGGATCGTCCGTCTGACACCCTCCTGCACCACCTCGAAGCCCTTGATGAAGCCCTCCTCCCTGAGCACCTTGGCGATGGCGATCTTCAGCCTCGAGGCCGGCACCTGCACCGAATCGTGCCTGGCCGTAATACCGTTACGGATGCGTGTAAGCATGTCGGCAATGGGGTCGGTCATCATGCTGCGTCTCCCACCTTCACCATTGCAATCGGTTGCCACCACCGCAGGCTGAAGCCCGCGGTAGAAAGCCTCTCCCTACCAACTGGACTTCTTCACTCCCGGCAAGTGGCCCACCAGAGCCAACTGGCGGAAGCAGATACGACAGAGGCCGAACAGGCGCATGTAGGCCCGCGGCCGCCCGCACAGCCTACAGCGGTTCTTCTGCCGCGTCTGGAACTTGGGTTCTTTTTCGAAGGTCTTGACGTAAAGGGCCTTGCGGGTCAAACGCTCCCCTCCTAGCTCAGTGACGGGCGAAGGGCATGCCCAGCAGCTCCAGAAGCCGCTTGCCCTCCTCGTCGCTGGCGGCGGTGGTCACCACCGTCACCTGAAAGCCGCGAATACGGTCGATCTTGTCGTAGTCCACCTCGGGGAAGATCACCTGCTCCTTGATACCCAGGCTGTAGTTGCCGCGACCATCGAAGGAGTAGAGCGACACCCCCTGGAAGTCGCGGATGCGGGGCAGAGCGGCGTTCACCATGCGGTCTAACAGCTCGTACATGCGGTCGCCCCGCACCGTCACCGTGACGCCGATAGGCATCCCCGCCCGCAGCTTGAAGTTAGCGATGGACTTCTTGGCGCGGGTGATCACCGGCTTCTGGCCGCTGATCACAGCCACATCCGCGGCCGCTGAATCCAGAGCCTTAGGGTTCTGGATAGCCTCTCCCAGGCCCACGTTCACCACGATCTTCTCCAGACGGGGCGCCTCCATCACATTCTTGTAGCCAAACTCCTTCATCAGGCTCGGCACCACTTCCTGCCGGTATCGCTCTTTGAGCCGGGGAGCCATCGTCATCACTCCTAGTCCACGGGCTGGTCGCAGCGGCGGCAGAGCCGCACTTTCTTGCCGTCGTCGTGCAAGCGGAAGCCCACCCGGGTCGGCTTGTTGCAGCTCTTGCAGATGAGCATGACGTTGGACACGTGGATAGCCCCTTCCCTCTCGATGATGCCGCCGGGGCGCTGGGCGCGGGGCCGCATGTGGCGCTTCACCATATTTACGCCCGTAATGATGACCCGGCTCTGGCGAGGCAGAACCTGGCGCACCACGCCCGCCTTGCCCCGCTCCTTGCCCTTGATAACCAGTACCGTGTCCTCGCGCCTGATCTTGGCCATGACTACACCACTTCCGGCGCCAGGGAGACGATCTTCATGAAGTTCCGCTCCCGCAGTTCGCGAGCCACCGGCCCGAAGATGCGCGTCCCCCGCGGATTGAGGTTATCGGCCAGGATGACGGCGGCGTTGTCGTCGAAGCGGATGTAGCTGCCATCGGCGCGGCCGTAGGTCTTGGCCACCCGCACCACCACCGCCTTCACCACATCGCCCTTCTTCACCGAACCGCCGGGAACAGCCTGCTTGACGGTGACCACGATGATGTCGCCCACCCGCGCATAGCGGCGGCGGGTGCCGCCCAGCACCTTGATGCACAACACCTGGCGGGCGCCGGTGTTGTCGGCCACCTTGAGGCGAGTCTCCGATTGGATCATGATTCCCTGGTCTCTTCCTCTTCCGGCTGCTCCTCTGCCGGCGGCTCTTCCTCGCTCTGCGACTCCTCTTGTTCGGCTGCTGGCGGCTCCTCCACCACAGCCGTCTCCGCAACCTCTACGATAGCGGGGGCTTCCTCGGCCTCGGCCGCTGCCGGCGCCTCGACTTCCTCCAGCACGGCCGCCTCCGCTCCCTCCGCTACAGCCGAGACCTCCGCCTCTTCCGCCCCTGCCTCCGGCTGCTCGTCGGCCAGGCGCGCTTCCGCCGCCGCCAGCGCTGCGGCTGCTGTTGCCTCTTCCAGCTCCCTCAACTCTTCGCCGGTCTCCTCCTCGATGATGGCCTTCTCCGCCTTGGGCAG
>JAUYDU010000267.1 GCA_030691665.1 Chloroflexota bacterium | reverse complement strand
CGCCCGCCGAGCAGGGCGAGGGCAAGTCGGTCGCGGAGCTGGTGGTGTCCCCCCGGCCCATGGAGCTCCAGGTGGGGGAAAAGGGCCTGCGGGCCCGCTTCGGCGAGGTGACGGTGTGGCTCCAGCTCATCCAGGGCAGCTACCCCAACTACACCCAGCTAATCCCTACGGGGCACAAGAGCCGCCTCACCTTCCTGGTGGAGGAGCTCACCCGCGCGGTGAAGACGGTGCAGGGGATGGCCAAGGACGGCTCCGGCATCGTGCGGTTCCGGTACGAGCCCGGCAGGCTCACCGTTGCCGCGGTCGCTGCCGAGGTGGGGAACGTGGAGACCAGCATCCCTGTCCAGTTGGAGGGTGAGACGGGCTGGATTGGCTTCAGCTCGAAGTACCTCCTGGGCTATTTGAAGGGCCGGGAGGGCGTCATCGTGCTGGAGCTGAACGAGCCGTCGAACCCTGGGGTCTTCATCCACCGGGGCGAGAAGGTGGTGGTGATGCCGATGTTCATCTCGGGTGAGGACAAAGGCACGCCGCCAACGCCGGAGGTGCAGGCCGAGGCTACGGCGGAGCCGCCGTCTGCGGCCGAGGACGAGGAGATGGACGATGAGGAGGCCAGGCTGGAGGAGCCGTCCACCGACGTGAAGCAGGACGAAGGGCCACCGCCCCCCGAGGTGGAGGCGGAGATGAACGCCCAGCAGGCAGCAACGGAGGAGAAGCCCAAGCGCCCCAGGAAGCGCAAGGCCAAGACAACTGAATAGCGGGCTCCCTGAGCCGCACGGCCCCTTGCCAGCCAGGCAGGGGGCGCTCAAGGCGGGGACAACGCCTTGGCAGGCCCCCTGGACTGTAAGCAGCTTACAACCTGGGGGCCTAGCTGTGCCGGAAAGGAGGTGAGACACATGGGGTATACCCACTACTGGAGTCACGACGAGGAGTTGGACCACCCTGCCCTCTCCCGCGCCCTGGCAGACGTGGGCAAGGTGGTGCGAGCCGTCCAGGACCGGGGGATCGTGCTACGGGGGCCCGGAGGGACAGGCGAGCCTGACCTCACGGGGTTCGGGGTGGCCTTCAACGGAGACGCCGCACAGGGCGAGGACTATGAGAGCTTCAGCTTCCCCAACCAGGGGGAGATTGCGCCTGAGGCTGGACAGTTCTGGGCCTTCTGCAAGACGGCCAGGCGTCCCTACGACCTGGCCGTCTGCGCCGTCCTCCTGGTGTTCAAGCACCACCTGGGTGGGCAGATGCGGGTCAGCAGCGACGGTGGGCGCGAGGAAGACGAGTGGCTACCGGCCGAGGCCCTGGTCAAGGAGGTGCTGGGCTACGAGGTCATCTACAAGCGCGAGGAGACCCTCGGCTGAAGGGAAAGGAGGTGAGACGAATGGTCCGAAACTACGACAGTCCCAACCCCGCTCGCGTCGTGGCCAGCATCCGGAAGGTTCTGGCCGAGCAGAACATGACCCTGCTGGAGAAGGGGTCCTACGAGATCCTGATCACCCACTGCGGCTTCATCGCGCACTACGACCAGGGCGGCTTCATCGCCACCTACCGGGACGACCTGCCGGCGTTCGTAAGTCAGTTCCTAGACCAGCGGCTGATCGGGGGCTGGGCCAACTACCTGCGGAATCCCAGGACGTACCTCTACGACGTGAGCTACCAGGGGAAGATGCTGGCGGACATCATCCGGGAGCTGATCCCCATCTTCGAGGCCTACAAGCCGGCCATCGAGGCCGCCCACGCGCTCCACAGGCAGATGGACGCCGAGGCGCGGTTGCACGCCCTGGCGAAGCAACTCGGATACGAAGTGGTCAAGGTTGAAGAGAGGAGGTGACAGCATGCCCGAGCTACCCGACCCCCCACCCTGGTGCCATAGGCTGCTGAAGCCAGACGGGTCCTCCACGCCCTGCCCGCCCAAGGGGGCGCACTACACGCTGGAGGAGATGCAGCGGGCCGTGGATGGCTACATCGAGATCGTCCACCTGAAGGGTGGGCGACGCCGTCACATCATGGTCATCAACGAGGAGGGGAAGCTCAACGGCCTGCCGCTCAACGAGCGCGCCACGAGTCTGTACGACGGCTTCCCTGACTGCATCGTGGGGAACGCGCTGGTGTGCCTGCATACGGATGTGGACTAAGAAAGGAGGCGAAACAGATGGACCTGCTCTGCCAGCGATGTGGTGAGCCATACGACCAGTACCACGTGCGCCACGACATGACGGCCCAGGAGCGCATCAGGTTCCTGGGCGGCAAGGGCTGCCCGACGTGCGCCGACAAGAAGCCCTGCGACAAGCCGGTCACCTGTGGGGAGTGCCTTCTGTACGACCGCGGCTGCACCGTCAACATGTTTAAGCCGCGCAATGCGGAGGGACGACAGGCGCAGGCTGCCTTCAGGAGCGTGCTGGGCAACGACCTAGACGCCGTGGCGGCCGAGATGGAGGACTTCGGGCTCACGTAGGGAACTAGGCGAATCGGCCCCGCCAGGGGCCGCCAGCGGGAGCTGGCCTACCCGCTCTGAATGAGCCAGGCCGGAAAGGAGGTGACAGCATGAGGGACTATCAAAGCATCGCGTCGGCCCCCTACGACGAACCTTGCGTCCAGGTGAATCCGCAGGGTGACTACCACGACGCAATGAGGGCCGAGTGCCGCAGGTTCATAGAGCTGATCCGGAAGAAGCTCGGCCCGGAGCCTCCCGGGGCGCACCTGGCCATAAAGAGCTGCCCCCACGCCTTTGGCACCTACTACGAGGTGGTGTGCTGGTACGACGACAGCCAGGAGGCCGCCGACTACGCTCTCCGGTGCGAGTCGGATGCGCCTCTGACGTGGAATGACGACAAGCACCTCATCGTGGTGAAGGCAGCAGGAAGCGAGTGAAGCCCATGGGGTACGACCGGCGCGTCATGGTCAAACAGCGCCTGGGTGAGATCCCGGCCAACGACACGCACCCCCGCCTGGCCGTGTACACGTCCGGCGAGGACGGGTGGTACCTGTTCAGGCCAATGGACCAACACGGCTGTGAGGGCACCCTAGACATCCCCGTGAAGGGGTCGGACCTCAAGCCGGGTTGGCGACGCAAACTGACGTGAAAGGAGTGGAGATGCCAAAGCGCAACAGGGCGGTGGAGCGGCCCATGCTCATGTCCGTGGCTGCGGACCCGCCGCCTCCCGCAGAGGTAGCGCAGCCCGCGCCTGCGGAGTTGGCCAGGCCCGCGCCCGCCGAGTGGGCGCCGCAGACTGAAAAGGAATTCGTTGACTTCTTCCTGTACCTGCTGAAGGCGCCCCTGATTCTCTACCCGGGCTGGGAGGACACCTTCCGCGACCAGTGGGACAAGGTGCTAATGGAGCGGATGATCCACCACAAGGACCTCTTCGCCCAGAAGATGTGCACCGAGTACGAGGCGATGCTGTACATCAGCTCGGCAACTCTGGTGGCTCCGCCGAGCCATGACTGGTACGTGATCTACATGTACCTCTTCCGCCGTTGGAACAAGGAGGCGGCCCAGCAGATAGGGATGGACGACGTCCCTGAGAAGCTGAACATGAACCAGCAGGACGACCTTGCCCGGCTGCGGCAGTGGATCTTCAAGGGGCAACGGACCCACCTCAAGGAGAAGGCCAAGGGCATTTCCCAGGAAACGGCGAAGGCCCCGGCCACGGAGAAGAAGCTGATAGAGGTGGAGCGGCCCAAGCTGTTCTAGGAGGAGGGCGGATGCGAATTAAGGTTGGGCAAGACGTATACGAGGTTTCGGCCAGGACCTACATCTACATCCGTGAAGATGGCCATCTGATGCACGTCAATGCTGCGGGAGGCTTCATCGGTCAGGAGTACGAGCACGAGGATGGGTGGGAGCCCCCGGCCGACTGGCCCTATGAGATTAAGGACCTACGCCCTGGCCGGGAAAAGAAGGCCGTAGAGGAGAAGCCGGCGCTGCCCAAGGGAAAGCCGACGCCGCCCAGGCCGAAGCAACCCGGGGTGGAGCGGCCCAAGCTGTTCTAGAGACCCAGCCGAAAACCTCGGAATGGGGCAAAACTGGCGCCCGCGCAGATACGGTTTGCGAGCCAGAAACGCCCGCGAGAGGGGTTTCCGGCCAGACTTCTAGGCCCAACTGAGAGAACGTGGAGGAAATGAGCACGTGATGAAGTACACGCCGGAGCCCTGGACCATAGACAGGAAGGCAGACCTGTCACATGGCGCCAGTGTGCTGATACGCGCTGGCTCCATCGGGATCGCCGAAGTCTGGAAGACCGATG